>CAYPUH010000073.1:0-15983 GCA_964413725.1 uncultured Cytophagia bacterium | reverse complement strand
TCCGCAGATACAGCATCGGCACGGCTTAACGAGACATTGCCGGCCAGATCACCCAGGCCCTGAAACCCCGTATTGCCGGTGGTGGATTCGCGGTAGACCCGGATATCATCCACATAGACGGACGCATCCGCCAGGGTTTCAAAGCCGATACTCCCCGAGTCCGGACCGCTGGTATCCTGATATTCGATAAGCAGGGTATCGTTTACCGAGACGGAAAAGGTATCTCCTTCCGCCTCTATGGTGAGGGTATGCCACTGATGTGTGGGGCTGGATTTCAGCTGATCTTCCAGGTCGGTGATCGTCCCCCAGGGTTGTTCTCTGTTCAAACTGATACTGCCGGGGTGAAAACCGACAAAATAGCGGCCGCTCTCGTCGAGTCGAACATTCACGTGCAGGCCCTCATCGCCCAGCAATTTGATCCGACACTCGAGACTGTACTGCGTCCAGTGGTCCCCCTGAGAATAGGTGGCCCAGGCATGTGTCTTGCCATGGAGAAAATGATTGTTGGATTCCGAGGACACCTGCCACGGCGACTCCAGTTCCCAGTTTTGCGCCGCGGCATCCTCAAAGTCTTCCTGATAGATGACCTGTCGGGCGGGTTGCGCGGCCAGCGTGGAAACACTGATGGAGATAATCATGACGAGTCCGATCACAATCCCGGTGAAACGAAATCGATTCTTGAATTCTACAGCACAACCGTTCATGAGTATACCCCCTTTTATCCCTCCCGGTGCCAGGGTTATCGTTTTGGGCTCATCGTTTGGCAACCGGACAGTCGTTAAAGACGCCAGGCTTGTTATTTTTTATGTAGCGAAAAAGGGGGATAGGTGCAAGAAAAAAATGGAAAGAACAGTCCACGAATGGACACGAAAAAAAGATCGCCCCGGGCATCTGTGTCCGCATGTGTTTCTGCTTGTTTATGAATACTCGTTGATTTATCTTTGATATAGAAGGCATTTTTGTTGGCCAAACCTGATCATGTCATTCATTGCAGAACGTTATGACTTTTGTACATGTCAAAAACCTCGTTGCCGGGTTGTTCCTCTTTCTGTTCGTGCCCGTCGTTTCCGCGAACCCGGACTTTCGATTCACTCATATCAACACGAATCAGGGCCTATCCCAATCCAATGTGACGTGCATTGTTCAGGATCACAAGGGATTCATGTGGTTTGGTAGCTTTAACGGATTGAACCGTTATGACGGCTATGATTTCAAGGTCTATCACTACCATCGGGATGATTCCACCAGTCTGAGTCACAATTATATATCCGCTCTGTGTGAGGATCGGGACGGCCGTTTGTGGGTGGGCACGAGTGATGGCTTGAATCGATATGATTTCCGCACGGATGGCTTTCAGTCATATAAACATCAGGATGACGATCCCGGCAGCATCAGCGACAATCAAATTGAAACGATCCTGCAGGACCGTCAGGGGCGTTTGTGGATTGGCACCCGGAATGGCGGACTCGAGTTGTTCAATCCGGAAGATGACTCTTTTATCCACTATTCTCCCGCTGAAAACAATCTGAGCAGTCATTTTGTCCGCGTGCTCTATGAAGACAGTGATGGCACGATCTGGGTCGCTCATGAAAACGGTGCCATCGATCTGTTGGCGGAAAACAGCCATGCATTTGAACCGTTTTCACTCCATGGGAAAAAACTCACCGATTCCCGCATCACCGCTATCGTTGAATCTCGTGACAGGACGATATGGATCGGCACTCAGGGGGACGGACTCTATCGCATCGACCATGAACCGGATGGGACCGTAACGGGAACGCACTATTTGCAGTCGGAACGTGAAAACAGCATCAGCAGCAATATCATCCTGAGTCTGATGATCGATCGTCAGAACACTCTCTGGATGGGGACAGAGAACAGCGGCATCAGTATCCTGGATTTGGAAACCAACACGTTTCAACAGGTTAAACACGATCCCTTTGATCAAGCCAGCCTGAACCACAATTCCATCTGGTCGATTTATGAAGATCGGGCAGGTTCCATCTGGATCGGGACCTATGCGTACGGCATCAATTTTTTGCCCGGCAGAACTCCCAATTTCCATCATACCAAACATTATCCCGGATGTTCAAACTGCCTGAACCATAATATGGTCAACGCATTTGTGGAAGATCGGGACAAGAATCTCTGGATCGCTACGGATGGTGGGGGACTCGATTATCTGGACCGCCAGACCAACAGATTTTATCATTATAACAGACAGAACAGCACACTGGGGACCGATGTGATCGTCAGTCTGTTCGAGTACGAGCAGGACCGTCTCTGGATTGGAACCTGGTCGGACGGGTTGTATCAATTCGATCAAAAATCGAAACGCTTTATTCGATACAGCAAGGAACAGGATGGGTTGGCAAGCAATCGTATTTTAAATATAATCCGGGATCAGAGGGGGGGATTGTGGCTCTGCACCTTTTGGGGTGGACTGACCTATTTTGATACCGACAATCAGACAACTGTGGTCTATAGCAAAGACAACAGTGGATTGAGCGATGATGATGTCCGTGTCGTGATGCAGGATATTGACGGAAACCTGTGGATCGGAACCGATGTCGGGGTGGATGTTTTTGATCCGGAGACAAAAATTTTTACACCCTACAGGCATGATGAGCAAAGAGAAAACAGTTTGAGCAAAGGATTTGTCCACTCGATTCTCCAAAGCAGAGATTCAACGATCTGGATTGGCACAGCCGGAGGTCTGAATCGATTCGATCGGACGCAAGACGCCTTCGTCCACTATAGCACTGCCGATGGATTGCCTGACAATGAGATCAAATACATCATTGAGGATGATGACCACTTTCTTTGGTTGTCCACGGACAAGGGGATTTCACGGTTTGATCCGCGATCCTTAACCTTTAAAAATTACGACGTGTCAGACGGACTGCAGGGAAATGAATTTAATGCAAGAAGCGGGATCAAAACAGCGGACGGTGAGATCCTTTTCGGTGGCAACAATGGTTTTAACCGGTTTCACCCCGATGACATCAGGGACAATCCCTACATACCGCCTGTTGTCTTGACGGATTTCAGGATATTTAACAGAAACGTGCCAATCGGTGTGGAACACTCTCCCTTGCAGCAGCATATCAGCGAAACCCGGGAGCTAAAGTTATCCTGGCGGGACGCCGCGTTTTCGTTCGAGTTCGCGGCATTGAATTTTATTTCACCGGAAAAAAATCAATATGCCTATATGATGGAGGGATTCGAGACAGACTGGAATTTAACAGATTCCAGAACAGCAACCTATACCAATCTCGATCCGGGTGACTATGTTTTCAGAGTAAAGGCAGCCAACAATGACGGCATCTGGAATGAAGAGGGTGTCTCGGTCAATATCACCATCGACCCCCCTTTCTGGAAAACGTGGTGGGCCTATACGATCGGAGCATTGTTGACGATGGGCATTATCGCCTTTGTGTTACAGTTCATTGTCAGTCGACAGCGATTGAAAACGGCTCTGGCCATGGAAAACCTGCAACTGGATAAAATGTACGAACTGGATCAGATAAAGTCCCGCCTCTTTGCCAATATCGCACATGAATTTCATTCGCCGCTCACATTGATCAAGAGTCCGCTGGAAAGATTGATCACAGACGTACAGACGAATCCAAAGCTGAAAAACAGCTTAAAGCGTATTCATGGCAATACGCAGCGTCTGCAGCGCATGATCGGCCAGCTAAAGGATATTCAGAAATTCGAGACCGGTGATTTGCAGCTCAGTCTCGCAAAAGGGAATATTGTTCGATTTATCGAGCGCATTGTCCGCTCTTTTCAGGATTATGCAGATGATCATGGTATTCAGTATCAGTTCAAAACGGCAAAAGACTCTGCCATCGTATGGTTCGATCAGGATAAACTGGACAAGATCGTCTACAATCTGCTTTCAAACGCCTTTAAATTTACACCTCATGGAGGTGAAATCATGGTAAGCCTTTCTATCTTGTCGTCGGACGCGTTAACAGGATCCAGGGCTCGACCCCACAAGGCAACCGAGTATGCCCAGATAACCGTCCAGGACAACGGTATTGGCATACCAGCGGACAAAGTTGACCACATTTTTCAGAGATATTTTCACATTGAGGATTACGATGGTCATCATTACGAGGGCAGTGGTATCGGACTGGCGTTGGTAAATGAATTGGTCCAACTTTATGGTGGAGAGATTTCGGCCCACAGCACAGAAGGACAGGGTACGACCTTTGGTGTCCAGATTCCCATCGATGAACAGTATCTGGAAGAAAACCAGCTGGTGGGTGAATTCAATGTCCTGCCTGCTGTGGGCTCAACCCGCGACAGCACTGCCCCGGATTCGGAAGAATTTGACGCTCTAGATCGAAATGAACAAAAGGTTCCGGTCAAGGACATTCCCATCATCCTGGTGGTAGAGGACGATAAGGAGATACGGAATTATATTAAAGACACACTGGAATCCAGATATCGTGTCATATCTGCGGAAAATGGCCAGGAAGGGTTTAAAAAGGCGGTGAGAATCATTCCGGATCTTGTTATCAGTGATATCAAAATGCCCGTTGCCAGCGGAACTCTGTTATGCAAGATGCTGAGAGAGGATGAAAAGACCTGGCATATTCCCATTATCCTGTTAACCGCGTTTACTGAAAATGAATATCGAATCGAAGGTCTGAGCAGGGGAGCGGATGCCTATCTGACAAAACCGTTCAATATGGATGTGTTGGAGGCTCAGATTTCCAATTTGCTGGAATCCAGAAAAAAGATGAGGATAAAATTCAGTCGAAAAATTCATCTCGAACCCCACAACGTCGATGTGGAGGATATGGATGAAACCTTTCTCCAGCTTGTGATGGAGACCATTGAAAAACACATGTCCGACACCACGTTGAATGCGGATTTTTTGAGTAAAAAAGTGGGGATGAGCCGGATGCAATTGTATCGCAAATTGCGAGCGTTGACGAATCAAACGGTTCATGAATTCATCCGCAGCATCCGATTGAAACGAGCGGTACAGCTTCTCGAACAAAAGCGTATGACCATCACAGAAGTGGCCTATGAAGTCGGCTTTAATGACCTGACCTATTTTGCTCGCTGTTTCCGAAAACAGTATCACAAATCCCCTTCAGAATATATCTCAAAGTAGAGCCGGCAGCCTTTTCCTGTCGTCACCCGATACCCCTCTGAGACACACCATCCTTCTTGCGTTTCTTCCCTACCCGAACCGTCAGACGAACCACTCTAAATGAATACCATTCCCGGATTTTGTTACCATAGTCCGATACTTTGTTACTATCTGCCGAGCAAAAGTCGTCAAAAGTTGGTATTTATCAGTGGACACAATACAAAAGGCGGGTCTGTATGAAAAAATCACATCCCATATCCGTCGGACACTGCACCCTCAACGTCCAGCCCCAATCTGTACATGGCGATATCGTCACCCTCGACAACGAAACCTGCTACAAGATTTCCCGTTACGATCTGATGTCCTGTTTTTTTATGAATATCGTCAGCAACAGTGACCTCTGGATGTTCATCTCCAGCAATGGTGCTCTGACAGCCGGGCGACGCAATCCGGATGCGGCGCTGTTTCCCTACAAGACCGACGATCAGATCCATGATTCGCAGGAGACCACCGGCAGCAAAACCATTGTGTTTGTCATCCGGGACAAAAAGACCTTTTTGTGGAAGCCGTTTTCCGACCAGTATCGGGGCCTCTATCGCATCGAACGAAACATTTACAAAAATATTCTCGGAAATCAGGTGATATTCGAGGAAATCAATCACGATCTGAACACTGTTTTTCAATACGCGTGGCTCAATTGCGATCGGTTTGGATGGATCAAAAGAGCCCGGATCCGAAACAACAATACCAAACCGGTTGATATATCCCTTTTGGATGGTATTCAGAACATTCTCCCCGCCAGTGTGGATCGAAAACTCCAGCTCGAGTACAGCACCCTTGTGGACGGGTACAAGAAAAACGAACTGCAAACCGATACCGGTATGGCTGTATACACCCTGAGTTCCATTCCGACCGATCGTGCAGAGCCGAATGAATCCCTGAGAGCGAACACCGTATGGTCTGCGGGCCTCGACCGTGCGGTGATTCTGTTATCCACCGAACAGATGGATTCATTCCGTCGTGGCCGGGCGGTTGAACAGGAGACCGATGTTCATGGCAAAAGGGGGGCGTATTTCCTGTCGTCTGAATTTGAACTTCCCGCCAACACAGAAAAAGCATGGTATATTGTCGCTGATGTGAACAAGGATCAATCCGCTGTCGTCGCTCTCTCGCGCACTCTGGTCACTACCGCAAATATTAAACAGCAAATTGAAAACGAGGTCGCACTGGACAGTGAACGTCTGACACAACGAATCGCACGTGCCGACGGACTTGAACAGACCGGAGATGCATTGAATGACGTTCGGCATTGTTCCAATACCCTGTTCAATATCATGCGCGGGGGTATTTTTGATTCCGGCTACTATATCCAGTCCGCGGATTTCAAGTCGTTCATCCGGAATGCCAATAAACCCCTTGCAGCAAGACAAGCCAATTTGCTCGACAATCTGCCCGGGCAGATAAAGGTTCACGAGATGACGGAACGACTATCGTCCAGCGATCCCGATCTCGAAAGACTGTCTCTTGAATACCTGCCACTCTCTTTTAGCCGTCGCCATGGAGATCCTACCCGTCCCTGGAATCAGTTTTCCATCGATGTCACTGACAAACAGGGCAACAAAACCCTCAATTATCAGGGAAATTGGCGGGATATCTTTCAGAACTGGGAGGCACTCGCCCTCTCCTTTCCCGACTATATTGAGAGCATGATCTGCAAGTTTGTCAATGCCTGTACCGCAGATGGATACAATCCATACCGCGTGACGCGCGACGGATTTGACTGGGAGGTGCCGAATCCCTCCGAAGCATGGTCCAATATCGGATATTGGGGGGATCACCAGATTATCTATCTGTTAAAGCTTCTTGAACGATCTGTCGACTATCATCCCGCTACCCTCTTGTCTTTTTTGACAAAAGACATCTTTACGTATGCCAACGTTCCCTACAAGATCAGATCCTATCGGGATATTTTGCAGAATCCACATGAGACCATTGACTTTGATGCCGATCTCAATGCAGAGATTGAACGGCGAGTACGGGAAACGGGCTCGGATGGCAAGTTCATTCGGGATGTGAACGGTCAGATCTGTCATGTCAACCTGACAGAAAAAATACTCGTCCTGATGCTCGTAAAGTTTTCCAATTTCATTCCCGAAGCCGGGATCTGGATGAATACTCAGCGTCCCGAATGGAATGATGCCAACAACGCGCTTGTGGGCTATGGAGCGTCCATGGTGACGGTGTACTATCTGCGACGATACATCGTCTTCTGCCTGGATCTGTTCAAAGACTTTACAGGCAAAGAGATCGGGGTGTCAAAAGAGGTTTATACTTTTTTTACCGAAATCCAAAGAGGGCTGGACCGGTTTCAGTATGTGTTAACGGATGGCCTTTCCGACCGGGATCGAAAGACCATGATGGATCATTTCGGGCAGGCTGGCAGTGATTACCGGATGAACATCTATGAAATGGGTTTTAGCGGCAAAACAACATCGATTTCGATTGAGGAATTGATCTTGTTCCTTGAAACCGGACTCCAATACATCGATCATTCCATTCGGTCAAACCGGCGCCCGGACGAGTTGTATCATTCGTATAATTTGATAACCATTAAAGACGATGATGAGATCTCGATTCGCCGCATGTACGAAATGTTGGAAGGTCAGGTCGCTGTGCTCAGCTCCGGATATCTCTCCGGCAAAGATACAATAAAGCTGCTCACATCGCTTCGCAACAGTGCCCTGTATCGGGAGGATCAATCCAGTTATCTGTTGTACCCGAATCGGCGATTGAGCCGGTTTATGGAGAAAAATACGATTCCGAAAGAATTGCTGGGCACATCCGACCGGTTACAGCACGACGATGGCAGCATCGTCGCACAGGATGAACTCGGGAGGGTTCATTTCAAAAGTCAGTTTCGCAACCGTCGTGTGCTCAAGGACGCCCTGTATGAATTGAAATCCTCACAACCCGATTTGTCCGAAAAAGAGATACAGACCATCCTGAATATCTATGAAACCGTTTTTGACCATCAATCCTTCACCGGCCGGTCGGGTACGTTTTACAAATATGAAGGGCTTGGTAGTATTTACTGGCATATGGTATCCAAACTGTTGCTGGCTGTTCAGGACACGTTTTATCGCGGTATCGAGTTACAGATGAATTCTTTTGAGCTGGAGCGGCTTAAGGATGCCTATTATGATATTCGAAAAGGCCTGGGGACTCATAAACATCCCGTGGATTATGGTGCCTTTCCGACGGATCCCTATTCTCACACTCCGGCAAACGGCGGCGCAGAGCAACCGGGCATGACGGGTCAGGTCAAGGAGGATTTTATTTCCAGATTCGGAGAGTTGGGGGTTCTTGTTCGCGATGGCAAGATCCGCTTTGACCCGGTGTTGCTGAACGGTGATGAATTTCTTGCCCGTGACCGATCGTTCCACTATTTTGATGTGAAAAATGAGAAACGATCCATTTCCCTCGGCAAGGGAATGCTGGCCTTTACCCTTTGCCAGGTTCCGGTTGTCTATCGTCAGGCGGACGAAGAAACGGTTATCATTTGTACCACAGACGGAGATGAAAACAAGATGCAGGGGCTCGAAATCAATTCCGAGCTTAGCCGTTCCATCTTTCAGCGGGACGGCAGGATTCACGACATTCAGGTAAAGACAAGGATTCAATAAACTCGTACCAAATGTTCTCCTTTGGGTTTTTGGGATGTGACTAAAGCGAACGGATCAATCTCAAGTTCAGGAGGCTTTTATGGTTTCACAACAGAGAAAATCAAAACAATGGCTGGGCAGCTTTACCGCTTTGCTTGCCGTGCTGCTGGTCCTGCCCCTGTCACCTGCCGACAGCGATGCTGAAACGGGCAACGTGGAAATTGTTACCGATGATGCCGGTTCAAAGCTGCTGGTTGACGGCCAGGACTTTGTGATCAACGGCATGAACTGGGATTATTTTCCCATTGGAACAAACTATAATTACAGCCTGTGGTCACAGTCGGACGATGTGATCCGGGCTGCCCTGGACGCCGAGATGTCGCTTCTGAAAAGCATGGGGGTGAATGCCGTTCGGCAATACACCGGCATTCAACCGAAATGGGTTCGATATATCTATGAGAACTATGGCATATACACCATGTTGAATCACTCATTCGGACGGTATGGCGTCACCCTGGACGGCGCCTATATCGAAAACACAGAGTATTCCGATCCCCGGGTGCAGGAACATCTTGTCGCTGAAGTCATGTCCATGGTGGAAGACTTTAAGGATGTCCCTGGTGTCCTGATGTATTTGCTGGGTAACGAGAACAACTATGGCTTGTTTTGGGAAGGTGCTGAAACCGAAGATATCCCCATGGAGGATCGCAAGTCGACGATCCGCGCCCGTCATATGTACAAGCTTTTCAATCAGGCGGCCAATGCCATGAAAGAAATCGATACCTCGCATCCGGTGGCCATGTGCAACGGCGATGTGCTGTTTCTCGACATCATTGCCGAGGAATGCCAGGATATCGACATTTATGGTACCAATATGTACCGCGGGATTTCCTTTGGCGACGCCTTTCAGACCGTCAAAGAAACGTTCGGCAAGCCCATCATGTTTACAGAATTTGGTTCCGATGCCTACAATGTCCTTGAAAACAGCGAAGATCAAGCCTCACAGGCGCGTTATATGCTGGGCAACTGGAAGGAAATATATGAACAGGCATACGGTCTGGGAAAGGTTGGCAATTCCATCGGCGGGTTTACCTTTCAGTTCAGTGATGGCTGGTGGAAATACGGTCAGACGACGAATCTGGATGTCCACGACACCAATGCTTCCTGGTCCAACGGCGGTTACCGATTTGATTATAAAGAAGGTGAAAACAATATGAACGAGGAGTGGTTCGGGATCTGCGCCAAAGGTCCGACCCATTCCCGTGGAACGTACCAGCTATATCCCCGTGCAGCATACTATGCATTGAAACAGGCGCACCGATTCAATCCCTATGCCGAGGGTGTGACGGCTGAAGACGTGGAGGCCTATTTTTCGGATATTCAGGTGATGGATGCCGTGCTCGAGGCACGGGGTGACAAGGCGGCTCTGTTCGGAGCCCAAACCGGCGCCGTGCGGCTAAGCGGATTGCGGGCTGAATTTACAACCTTTAGCACCGGTGGCGATCGGATTACCACACCCGAGAATCCCATCGAGGGTGAGAGAAATTACCCGAATGCAAAGGGTTTTGACCATATGCAGTCTTATTACGCCAAACTCGAGGCCAGTCCCCGCCAGAATGTCCGGGGGAGTGTGACGTTGAACGTGCTCGGGCATATTGCGGAAAATCCGATCGATGAGATCTTTTATGAGAACCGGGGGCGTCCCCGTACGGTTCTGACCGATGAGGGGTATTTGCAGCTGACGTCGCACAACCGGGTCAAGGTCTACCATGCCAGTGTCGACTGGAACAGTCGATGGTTCAACCTGCAGGGATTCTACCGTACCGGTCATTATCACTGGGGGTATGAAGGCGATTTTTTTGGTCTGTACCCGGAAGCCAATTATGGACCGAACATCGATATCTACAACGGAGAGGCCCCCCTTGGCTTTGAGATGGAGGGGAAAAAGGTGCTGGACGGTTTTAAGCTGGCCTTTGGTCCGGAACTGTGGTGGGGGGCAAACCCGGCCGTCCTGGTCAAATACCGTCACCAGATCGGCAGATTTCAGGTGTCCTATATTTATCACGAGGATCTCGACGAGCAGGCCCCTGCGGTCTCGTCATTTGCCATACCCGCTCCTCCCACCAAAAGAGCGACCCTGCATGTGGAAACAACTGTCGGACCGTTGGGTATCGAGGCAGGAGGAATCTGGTCGGGAGAACCGCGAATCGGTGAAACCTTTCAGCTCGTCGATGGAAGCAGCGGCAATTATCAGGTCTATCAGGACCAGATCAACTCGGATGATACCTGGGGGGGAAAGCTCAAGCTGACCTATTCACGTGGACGATGGAACGGGTATGTACAGGGAGCCGCTATGGGTTTGGTTGCTGGTGGCGGTGCGGATTATACCAAGACTTTCACGGGCTG
This sequence comes from uncultured Cytophagia bacterium, assembly GCA_964413725.1. Classification (GTDB taxonomy): domain Bacteria; phylum Zhuqueibacterota; class Zhuqueibacteria; order Residuimicrobiales; family Oceaniaggregativiventaceae; genus CAYPUH01. The sequence continues at coordinate 4,802 of CAYPUH010000073.1, read as the reverse complement.
GCGGCTTAAGGACAGCGGCAGCGGCAATCAGTACAATGTCCTGACCGGGTTTACCTACACCATGGGTAACCTTCAGATCGGCCCCAATTTTCTGTGGCAAAAGCCCATCGAGGGGCCCATCCCCGGGGATGTCCCGGCACCGGGACGACCCCGCAATATCCTGTCGGATCCCTTTGCCGTGCGGGCGAACCGGGAAACGACTGCCGGAGAACTTTTGCTTACCTACGATCCCACACCGGGGACCTGGATGTATGAATGGGATAACGATATGGCGGAAGATGCCCGCCTGGCCATCAGCGCCGGCTATGTCTACCGGCATCATCCCACCACACAGGACGCTGCCATCGGTATCCTCAAGGACGGGCGCACTGTCTTTGCGTTTCCCGGCGCACCACCTGCACGGGATCTGTGGGAAGCTCATGCACGCATCGTCTCGAAATGGGGACCCGACTATGGCGTGATCGCCAATCTGTTTGTCGGCGATGCGGAACCGAACGGTGACGATGATCGACTGATCCATCGCTACGGTGGCGACGTCAGGATGATTTATAAATCGATAAAGCTGACCTCCATGGTTAAGGTGGATGACTGGGGTCCTTATGACTATCACCGCGATTTTAATTTAACCTATCCGCTTCAGATTATGGCCGATCTGTCCACACTCTTTGGAACCCCGGACTGGTTTGATCTGCCCCGGACCCGTCTGGGTATTCGCTACACCTGGCGGTCACTGAACGAATATTCGCCACGATATTGCCCGACCCGGGTGGTCAATGACATCGGAGAACTGGAATGCGATTCCACAGCACCGGGCTTTTCCAACGGCAATGAATGGGAGATCAGAACCTACCTGCACTTTAGTATCGGCATGTAAACCGTCCATGCCCTGTTTGTGGCAGTCTGATTGTCGGGTATAGAGACTAAAATTTTTCATGTATTCATAAAGACTGGAGACAAGACATGATCACGAGAATCTTTACCTGTCTCTTTTTGCTGGCCCTTTTCATTCTGACCGTCGGTTGTGAGAGAGACATCGGTTTACTGTCTCCCGCCACGTTTCCGACATCCGGAGAGGTCTTTATAGATGGATTTGGTGACGGGTTGGACTATCAGGCGTTTTCAAATTCCAAGCTGGATGCGATCACCATTGATGTGCGGGACAAGCACGATGGGGAAACATCCCTCAGGGTAACGGTGCCCAGCGAGGGCGATCCGTCCGGCTGGTATGCCGGCGGGGCGTTCGTCGCACCCGGCGCACGCGACCTGTCGGGATATAATGCGCTGACGTTTTGGGCGAAAGCGAGTATGGTGGCACCCATCGGTCTGGTGGGATTCGGCAACGACAATACAGGGAGTTCTCTGTATCCCGCTTTCCGATCCGATCTTACATTTACCACGCATTGGCAAAAGTTTGTCATTCCCATTCCCCTGGCCGGCAAGCTGACCGCTGAAAAAGGAATGTTCCAGTTTTCCATCGGTGCCTATGAAAAAGCGGGTTTTTATGTGTGGTTTGACGATGTCCAATTCGAAAACCTGGGCACCATCGCTCATCCCAGAGCGGTGGTCGCTTCCAATACCCTGACCGCCGAGGCCGGGGACGTCGTCGATGCCGGTATTACGGGCGTGACTTTTAATGTCAACGGAGTCGATCAAACCGTCAATGCAGCCCCTGCCTATTTTACCCTGATTTCTTCCGATGAATCGGTAGCCACCACCAGCCCGGACGGCAAGATTACCGCAGTGGATATCGGAACCGCTGAAATCTCCGTTCTCCTGGGCTCTGAAGAGGTTGCGGATAAAATTGTCGTCAATGTGGTGACGCCGGCTGCAAAACCCCAGGCACCTGCCCCGACCCCGACCGTCCAGGCGAATGATGTGATCTCATTGTTCAGCAATGCCTATGACAATGTCAGTGTGGATACCTGGAATACAGGCTGGCTCTACTCGACTGCGGTGCTCGAAGAGATGCAGATCGCCGGTGACGATGTGAAACGCTATACCGACCTCAACTTTGTCGGGATAGAATTTGCCACCCCCACAGTCGATGCCTCCGGTATGACGCATTTCCATCTGGACATCTGGACACCCGATCCTACGGCTGCGCCGGCGGTCTTTAAGGTCCAGCTGGTCGATTTCGGCGCGGATGGCGCCTTTGATGGTGGGGATGATTCATCGCATGAACTGTCGTTCTCCAGTCCGCCGCTCCAGTCAGAAACCTGGGTGAGCCTGGATATCCCGCTGTCCGATTTTACCGGATTGACCGCTCGCTCTCATCTGGCACAGCTGGTACTGTCGGGAGATCCCAATACGGTCTATGTGGACAATGTCTACTTTTACAAAGGCGCGACCACTGCCCCCACCGAACCGGAGGACGCGGCTCCCGCGCCCGGATTTGCCGCTTCGGACGTGATCTCGCTTTTCAGCAATACCTACAGCAACGAGACTGTGGACACCTGGTCCGCTGACTGGGATAATGCAAATGTTGCGGATCTGCAGATCTCGGGCGACGATGTAAAGCTGTATACCGACCTCGTATTCGCCGGCATCGAATTCACCTCACAGCCTGTTGATGCGTCGGATATGACTCATTTTTATCTGGATGTCTGGACACCGGATCCGACGGCGGCCCCGGCTGTTTTCAAGATCAAGTTAGTGGATTTCGGTGCTGACGGTGCCTTTGGCGGCGGGGATGATGTGGAACATGAACTGGTGTTGACCGATGCCACCACGCCGTCCATCGCGACCGGACAATGGAAACATCTGGATATTCCGCTATCGGATTTTGCCGGGTTGACGACCACAGGTCATGTCGCTCAGCTGATCCTTTCAGGTGACCCCAATACCGTCTATGTGGACAATATACTGTTTCACAAGTAGGCGCGGGTGTCAGGGCGGAGAACAGAATGCTGTATTCAACAGAGAGGGACAGGGATATGACCCCAAAACGTTCAGCAATAACCATCGCCGTTCAGGTCATCATCGTGCTGATTTTGCTCGCCGGTTGCAACAGCACCGAACCCGAGTCACCCGAATGGCAACTGGTCTGGCAGGATGAGTTTGAAGGAACGGCCGGTCAGGTGCCGGACGAAACAAAATGGGACTATGATATCGGGTCTGGATGGGGTAACGCGCAGCTCGAATATGACACCGACCGCAGCGAAAATGCCTCACTGGACGGCGAGGGCCATCTGGCCATCGTGGCCCGTAAAGAATCCTATGAGGGCTTTGCTTACACATCGGCGCGGATCAACACCCGCGATCTGTTCGAACCCACCTATGGTCGATTTGAGGCACGAATGCGGTTGCCATGGGGTCAGGGACTCTGGCCCGCATTCTGGTTGCTCGGCGCCAACGAAGAGGAGATCGGCTGGCCGGACTGCGGTGAGATCGATATCATGGAATATCGGGGACAGGAACCGTTCAGAATCCATGGCAGTGTACACGGTCCGGGATACTCGGGCAACAATCCGGTGACACAAAAATATGACCTTTACAATGATCGGTTTGATACGGGCTTTTATGTGTTTGCCGTGGAATGGAGCGCGAATGAGATCAGATGGTATGTCGATGGCAGACTGTATCAAACCGTCACGCCGTCTGATCTGTCCGGTCCGTGGGTCTTTGATCATCCGTTTTACATTATCCTCAACCTCGCCGTGGGCGGAAATTATGTGGGTCCTCCCAACGAGAACACGGTTTTTCCTCAGACTCTGCTTGTGGATTATGTGCGGGTGTATGAGGCGGTGCCATAGACAAACAGCACGGCCACGCCTTTGGCGGCCTGTAACGCACACATGAATGTGACGGCCAAAAGAGTATGTTGCAGAGGCTTGCATTGAAGCTTGGGCCATGAAAAGAATTCAATCTGTGGACGGGAGAAAACATGAGTGCACACCAACAGCATTCAACAGCTCCGGAGGATCGTCTTTCATTCGGACAAAAAGTCTCGTATGGTCTCGGGTCGATCGTCAACAATTTACTGGGCGGTGCCATTGGATTCATGTCCATCGTCCTCAATGTGGGTCTGGGGATCAATCCGGCCCTGGTCGGTACTCTTCAGGCGATCCCGCGACTCACGGACGCCCTCACCGATCCCATCATGGGCTATATTTCCGACAAGACGCATTCCCGCTTTGGCCGGCGCCGGCCCTATATCTTTATCGGCGCGATCTGCGTCGGTACCATCTTTGCCCTGATGTGGCAATTGCCCCCCGGTCAGAGTGAAATGTTCTATTTCTGGTTCTTTCTGATCGGTTCCATTCTGTTTTATCTCTTTTATACCGTTTTTGCAACGCCATGGGTGGCGCTGGGATATGAACTCACATCGGATTACCACGAACGAACGCGTCTCATGGCGGTGATGAACTTTATGGGACAGTTTGCCTGGATTTCATTGCCGTGGTTTTACGCCATCATGGAAAATGACCGGCTCTTTTCCGATTCGGTGGAAGGCGCGCGAACGCTGGCCATCGTTATCGGGATCTTTGTGGCTGTCGTGGGCATTATGCCGGCCATCTTTTTGCGGGAGCGGTTTGCATCTCAGGATAACAAAAAAGAAGAAAAGACGGGATTGCTCAAGGGGCTAAAAAGCAATGTTCTGGCATTTTTCAAGGGATTGGTGATTACCCTGAGACAGCGTGAGTTTTTAAAACTGTGCGCCGGCACGTTCTTTCTGTTCAACGGCATCATGTTGGTCGGTGCGTTCAGTTCCTACATTACAATATTTTATGTCAGTGGTGGCGATACTGACATGGGTGCCAAATACATGGGACTTTTCGGAACCATCAATACCGCCTCAACAC
>CAYPUH010000072.1:6184-16015 GCA_964413725.1 uncultured Cytophagia bacterium | reverse complement strand
GTCCCCCGTCTGTTAAAGATCGTGGGCAAGGGTGATGAAAAGATGGAAAACATTATGATCCTTGGCGGCGGCAAAGTGGGCCGGCTGCTGGCTTCGGAACTGGAACAGGACAAACAACTGAACGTCAAGCTGATCGAATCCAGCCGGGAAAAAAGTGATCAGATCGTGAGTGAACTGAAACGAACGCTGCTGATTATCGGTGATGGTACCGACCTGGATCTTTTGGCCAGTGAAGGGATCATGGATATGGACAGTTATATCGCCGTCACCGATGATGAGGAGACCAATATCATATCCTGTCTGGTCGCCAAGCATCTGGGAGTCCGGCGAAGCCTGGCTCTGGTCAACCGGTCCGATTATCTTCCTATCATGTCCTCCATCGGATTGGATGCCGCTGTGGATAAGGAGATGATAACCGCAAATGCCATCCTGAGGTTCATCCGGCGGGGTAATGTGGTGTCTCTTGCCACCCTAAAAGGAATCGATGCGGAGATTTTACAGGTTGAGATCGCCGAACGATCCAAACTGGCGGGACGATTGTTGCGAACATTAAAGATGCCCAAGGGTTCGATGATCGGAGTGATCACGCGGAATGGACAGGTGATTGTGCCCATCGGATCGACCGAGCTGTATGGCGGTGACCGGTTGATCCTCTTTACATTGCCATCAGCCGTTCCCGCTGTAAAAAAATTGTTTAATACCTAGAGATTGACCGCCAAATGAATATACGTGCCGTTCTTCATATTATCGCCGCTCTGTTGATATTCGAGGCCGCCTCGCTGCTCCTGCCTGTCGGATTTTCAATCTATTATCAGGACGGGGTCACTCTTGCCCTGTTGGAGTCAATCGTCATTTGCGTGTTCGCCGGTGTGGTACTCTTTTGGCTCACACGCCATGCCGGCGAATTGAGATTGCGAGAAGGATTCGCCATCGTGGTCCTGGGCTGGACCCTGATGGCGGCATTTGGTGCCTTGCCGTTTGTGATTTCCGGAGCGATACCCTCCTTTACCGATGCCTTTTTTGAAACCATGTCCGGGTTCAGCACCACCGGAGCCAGCATTCTGACCGATATCGAGTCGATGCCGAAAGGACTGTTGCTCTGGCGAAGTGAAACCCACTGGCTCGGTGGCATGGGAATCATCGTTCTGTCACTCGCTATCCTGCCCTTTCTGGGTGTGGGTGGCATGCAGTTGTTCAAAGCCGAGGTGCCAGGTCCGGTACCGGACAAGTTGAGCCCCAGAATAAAAGAAACAGCGAAAATTTTATGGGGTGTGTATCTTTTAATCAGCTTGCTGGAAACCGTGCTGCTGCTGTTCGGAGAGATGTCTCTGTTCGATGCCTTGTGTCATACCTTCGGCACCGTGGCCACCGGAGGGTTTTCGACCAAAAATGCCAGTATTGCTCATTTTGATGATGTCTATATTGAAGGTGTCATCATCCTGTTTATGTTTCTCGCAGGGACCAATTTCAGCCTCCACTATCGATTCCTCAGAGGGGAACACAGAATCTATCGCCTGGATCGGGAGTTCCGGTTTTATTTTTTCTTTATGGTCACCATGATTACTCTGGTGACCGCGATTGTCTTTTTCTCTTCGGCCTCCTCTGTCGCCGATGCCTTGCGGGCCGCAACGTTTCAGGTCATATCCATCGTCACCACAACCGGATTCGCCACCCGGAATTACGAACTCTGGGCCCCAAGCGGTCAACTTGTCCTGCTCATTCTCATGTTCATCGGAGGAAGCGCCGGATCTACAGGTGGATCCATTAAAATCGTGCGCGTGATGCTACTGCTTAAACACGGCATGGTAGAACTCAAGAAACTGCTGCATCCCAAAGCGGTCATTCCCGTGCGGCTGGGAGGACGCGTGGTCCCTGCGGATGTGATGACCAATATCCTCGGTTTTTTTCTGCTTTATATGATGATTTTTGCTGTCGGATCGGTGATCATGTCCCTGATGGGACTGGATCTGGTCAGCGCCATCGCCAGTGTGGCTGCAACTCTGGGAAATATCGGTCCTGGCCTTGGCTCGGTAGGACCCACCGATAACTATGCACACATCCCGGAGTTCGGTAAATGGTTGCTTTCCTTTTTTATGCTGCTGGGACGTCTCGAACTCTATACCGTCCTGGTGCTCTTTGTCCCCGAATTCTGGAAACAATAAAACGGGATGACCCTTATGAAAAGCGATACAAAATCCACATCGGATATCGGTCTGGCCCTGGGCGGCGGTGGCGCAAAAGGATTGTGCCATATCGCTTTTGTCAAAGCACTGGATGAGCTGAAGATCCGACCCAGGATCATTTCCGGAACCAGCATCGGAGCCGTCATCGGAGCGTTTTATGCCGCCGGAATGTCGGGCCGGGAAATGGAATCCCTTTTGGACGATCTGGATCTGGGGGACGTGAACAAGCTGTTCGACTTTTCCTTGTTTACCCATTCAGCGGTGCTCAAAGGGGAAGGCGTCGAAACCTTTCTTAGAGAGAATCTGCCGGTACAGCAGTTTGAGGATCTTGACATTCCTTTAAAAATTGTCAGTACAGATTATTGGCAGCGTCAACAGGTGGTTTTTGAATCCGGAGATCTGGTCACGGCCATTCGAGCCAGCCTGTCTGTTCCGGGTCTGTTTTCACCTGTCAAATATAAGAGCCAGCTTTTGATCGACGGGGGGGCTGTCAATCCATTGCCCCATGATCTGATTCGTGACCAGTGTTCCTACCTGATCGCTGTGGATGTATCGGGTAAAAAGACAGCCCCGGAGGGCGAAGATCCCTCTATCCTCGATGTTTTGTTGTCTACCTTTCAGATCATGCAGGCGTCTATCGTCCACTCTAAACGATCCCAGGTCAACGTCGATCTTTATCTTGAACCCGAGCTGGAAAATGTCCGTATCCTGGAATTCCATCGTTACAAAGAAATCATCAAAAGAGTTGACCGCGAGGTCGACAAACTCCAGAACGAACTTGGAATCCGCATGTAGGCGTCCCCCTCCGCTTCATGGATGCAGCGCATCAAAAAGCGGTTTTTCTGACGATCGCTCTCTAAAGACAATCCCTGTTCTCTCCTGCCGTCCCTGGCTTGATACCGCCTGTATTACATTGTGCGGCATGGAAAGGGTCATATGTTAACCGGGGAACAGAGTCATAGCTGTCGTACAAAGTGGATGCCTGAAAAACTGCACCCATAAGAGTGTTCAAGTTATGCCAGTGTCTTTTCTGTCCGGCAGGCATTGGATTCAAGTTGCGATATAACCCGTTGATCAGAAAATGGAACCCGATTATGACTGTTGATCCCATTTCACGTGAAATTGAACAGTTGATGACTCTGACTCGTCAGGATCGGTTGGTTGCCCTCGAATTGGTTGAAAAACAACTAAACACGCTATATTCTCGTGCGCAGGTACTGATGAGCCTGTCGGGTGTGGTGGTTACCGTTACCGGCTTTTCCGGCAGGGGGATTGCCGGATCTTCTCTGGTCGCTCAAATTCTCGTGATCGCCGGACTGATGACGGTTCTCACCAGTGCGGTCTGGGTCTATGGCAAGGTGATGGGCATTCGCTGGATCACTGTTGATGTGAAGGATGAGAGCACGGATTTTCTGCGATGTGCTCTGCGCCGTCGTAATCGCAAGACCGCGGCCTTTGCTGTTGGCGGGAAAATTTTGTTCTGGGGGTTGTTTTTATATGCCACCGCCTTTGCTTTGCTGTTGCTGAATCCCTAAGAGTCTCTCTGTGCATTTTGTCTTGTTTTCAAGAACCTGTTCCAATACCCATGATGCCTCAAACCTGTCTATCTGTATGAAAGGAACCCCAGTGATGAACCGATTTTTCCGTTATTTGTTTTTGTTTCTGCTGATTCATTCCGCCATCACGCTTGCCACTCCCAATCCGGGAGGCGTCTACATTCAACACCTCGAGATCGATCCCGGAAATCCCGATGTGATCTATGCCGGTACCATGGGAGCGGGTTTGTATAAAAGTGTGGATCAGGGCCGAACCTGGTATCCGGTTACAGATACCACGATCGTCAAGGCGTGCCAGGTGGTAACCCTGGATCCACGCGATTCGAGCCATCTGTTGATGGGAGGACGCGCCACAGGTGTCTGGGAGTCTTTTGACGGCGGCGGCACCTGGACTCATCACGGCCTGGACAGCGTGACGGTGTGCGACATGGAGATGGACCCCAACAATCCGGACCGCCTCTTTGTACTGGGGTCGGATGGTGTGTATCGGAACAACAATATTCGTAAAGAGGACTGGGATCAGGTCCTCGACTATAACGCGCGGCTGCGAGCGCTGTGGGAGGGACCTGAACCGGAGCGATGGTGGTCCTATAGCCGGTTTCAAAAACTCGCCATCAGTCCTCATACCCCTCAGACCATTATTATCGGCGCCCGCTGGGAAGGGGGCTATCACCGCAGTGACGACGGCGGCGAGACATGGTCGCATGAGTGGATTTCCGGTCTTTTCCGTCGTGTGGATCCGATTCTGTTTCATCCGGAGGACCCAAACCGAATTCTCGTTGGCACACATCATCAGGGTATGTTTGTGACCTATAACAATGGCCAAAGCTGGGTCTCTATGAGCCGGGGACTCTTGCCGGAACGCCGTACACCCTATTACGGTGCCTATCTGATCTCCGGTATCGTCTTTGATCCCACAGACACACAGACTCTGTATACCGGGAGCGATTTTTCAAATTTCAAAACGACCAACGGCGGGCTCCTATGGCAGGAACTGGATGAAACCCTGACGTGCCGCTTTGCACGGACCTTTGCGGTGGATCCAAAACGGCCGCATATTGTATATGCAGGGACCAATTGCGGTATCTATAAATCCACAGATGCCGGTGCCACCTGGACCGGTGCCAATCAGGGCTTCCCTGCAAAAGAGGTCAAACAGCGCCTGACTGTGACCACCGGGGGCTCTCGCTACGAGTTCGCGTTGACCTCAGGCCGGCCCGCTGTATATCGTCGCTCCCTGTCCTCGGACAACTCATGGACGCCTGTCAGCTGGATGATACATGAAGAGGGAGACAACCTGGTCTGGAAGAAAAAAACCAATGAACTGATCCTGTATGCCGGGGAGAAAACCTATACCAGCACCAATGCCGGCCTGCGCTGGGGAACCTCTCATGTGCCCTATACCGAGATACAGTCTCCGGTTGAAGAGGCTCCCTTTGAGGGCGACCGCGATGATCCGCAGATGTGGACTCTTGATGTGACGCTGCAGGGTAAAGTGTTTTTTACCGATTCGCTGGTGTTGCCCTACTACCGCCGGCCTCCCTTTGTCAGTATCCAGGTGGTTTCTCCGGACTATCCGCTCGATGGCAGTGCTCCGATCTGGGAAACCAATTGGGATCATTATCTCAAAGGCACACTTCAAATACCCCGCGACCGCCTCAAAGATTATGATACTGTTTTGCTGTACCTAGAGGTGCGGGATTTTCAGCGCAATACACTCGTCGGTACGGCGGAACTCGATCCTGAACATCACTCACAGGTTGCGATTCCTCTGTCCGAGCATCATGTGCTGCCGGCAATGAAATATCCGACAGAGTGATAGGATCGTGATGCAATCAGTATCACAAAACGAGTCTCCTGGTACGGCTGTGCTGAAAGCGATTCCGTATTTCAAGTGGTTTAACCGCTATACCGACCAGTTCAAGCACGGTGATGCCCATCTCTGCGAAAATGTGGTTCTCAAGCAGGAACACACCCTGCGGGTGTGTCGCGAGATGGATGCCCTGTGCCAGAGTATGCATCTGTCGAATCGTTTGCGCTTTCTGGCCACCCTGACGGCCCTGTTTCATGATGTGGGTCGTTTTTTACAGTTTGCGCGCTATGGCACGTTTGTGGACAAGGTGTCCGAAAATCACGCACAGCTGAGTCTGGCGGTGGTGGAAGAACATCATGTTCTGGCCCCCCTGCCGGAACACGATCAAAACCTGATTCGATCGGCTATCCGCTATCACAATCGGTCGAAATTGCCAGAGATCGATGATCCGGATGTGTTGGAGCTGTCCCGTCTGATCCGGGATGCCGACAAACTGGATATCTATAAGGTGGTAACAGAGTATTATGAACAGGATGAGGGCCAGGCAAGAAATGAAGCGATTGGACTGGGCCTGCCCAATACTGACCGGATCTCCCGCGAGGTGATTGATGATATCATGAGCGATCATATCGTGGATATTGAGCACGTACGCACGCTAAATGACTTTAAACTGCTACAGGTGGGTTGGGTATTCGATCTGAACTATGACGCCACTCGGCATCACATTCTTGAACGAGGTTATCTTGACCGGCTAAAGAGCGTACTGCCGGACACAGCCGAGATGGACAAGGTTTTTAGTCATATCTATCGGTCGATTGCAGCCGAATTTTAAAGGTGTCCATATAGAAAACGGGCTGTTCCGGAAGAACAGCCCGTTTTTTTATGCACCCGGGAGTTTGGTGTTCTGACCACCATTCTCACCTGGCTATTTCAGGAATTCCATTCGTTTACTCTGTTCGAAATCATTGACTTTGATTTTGTAGAGATAGACACCCGTGGGCATCACAGAACCCTGTGAGTTTTTACCATCCCACGTCACGGTGTGGGTTCCTGCGTTATAGAATTCGGATGCCAGCCTCCGAACCTGTTGTCCACGCAGATTATATACCGCCAGTTCCACCTGACCGGGTTGTTTCAGACTGAACGAAATCTGGGTTTCCGGGTTGAATGGATTCGGATAATTCTGGTACAGTGTATAATCCGCGGGTGTTGACTGAGCCCGGACCGGGCCGTTCATATGGATCTGACCATTATAGGTGACATCGCCCAACTTGTAAAAGTAGGTTTTGCCTTCGTCTGCGGTGTCATCCAGGTAACTGTAACGATTGACCGACTGGCTGCTTCCGGCGCCCGGAATGAGGTTTTGAGTGATTTCCGTATACGGACCCTCCTCGGATTCAGAACGATAGATTCGGAATCCCAGGTTTTCAGTCTCGGACTGGGTGACCCATTCGAGCTGGATTCCATCGGACTGTACGGATGCTGTGAATGCGCTCAATTCGATGGGAAAGAGAACGTTCACCAAATAATCCTCAACTTCACCGCTGACGGCAAGTCCGGCAGAATCGATTCCGGTCTCATTGGGAGAAGTAAAGCGGAACCGGCTATAGGCCGTGACATTGGTGGGATCTCCTGACGGAACGGTAAAGGCCAGGCTGTTGGAGCCGGCGACAAGCGTTTCATCTTGGAAGATATGCTCATTATCGCCATCCCAGCTGCCATTTCCATTCAGATCCATCCAGGCGTTCAGGATTCCCTGGGCGGATGCAATGACTTCTATGGTAACGGTTTCACCCTGTACCAGTGGGGCAGACGGAAAGATGACACCATCTTCATCATCGATATTATCCTGATCATCACCCAGGGCTGTATTGATTGGATGACCGTCGTTTTCACTATCGATCTGTGATCCAAGATACAGTCCGTCGACGATGATATGACGGGCTCCATCTCTGGCCAGCGTTGTCGGAAAATTATAGCTGCCTTCTGGAGCATCACCAAAATCATATTCATCCGGCAGATCATTCAGGGTAACAGGATAATCTTCCACTTCACCGTTTTCAAAGGCACCCGAGGGGGTTGCCGGTTGGTCGCCCAGATGTAAGCGGAACCGTGCATAAGTTGCACCGCCTGTGTTTTCATACGCATCACCGGGGACGGCGAGAAAGTCAAGAGTGACCTGACCACTGCCGGTACGGGTGGCAGATGCCTGTTCCTGTGGATCAAAGGTCCCGTTGCCATCATAGTCGATCCAACCCGTCACCGTCGCGATATCCGAGGGCAGGGGGGTCGTGACGTCGATGACCAGACTGACGGGATCTCCCTCGTTGAACTGCAGGGGAAGCGAATTGATACCGTCTTCATCGTTTGTGGGCATATTCATATCATCTGAATCGGCGTTGACAGAGGGCACTCCATCGGTCTCAGGATCGACAAGGCTTCCCATGAAAAAGCTTTCAATGATTCGATGGCGGGCACCATTGCTGGCGAGTCGGGTCTGATAAGAATCCGGCGCATCGCCAAAGTCCCATTCCTGTTCATCCAGCATCACCGGATAATCTTCCACCTCGCCGTTCATGATTTCGCCAAAGGGATCGACGGGGTCGCTGCCCAGTGCCAGCCGAAATCGGGCATAGGTTTCACCTTCCGTATCGGTTGTTGCGGATGCTGGCACCGTACCAAAGTCCAGAGTGACCGAGCCTCCGCCCGTACGCGTCGCCAGGGCTTGCTCGGCCGGATCAAATGTACCATTGCCGTCAAAATCAATCCAACCGGTAACGGTAACCTCATCGGACGGATCCGGTGTGTTGACGGTCAATTCGACCGTTGCCGGATCACCGGCGGTAAACTGCAACGGCAGCGTCACGACACCATCTTCGTCATCCGGAGACACGTCGAGGTCGTCGGAATCAGCTCCCACCGACGGAACGCCGTCAACCTCGGCATCAATCTCTGTTCCCAGAGAAAGACCTTCCATGATCACATGACGGGCGCCGTCTGAGGCCAGACTCGTCTGATAGGAATCCGGTGCATCGCCGAAATCCATCTCCTGCTCTTCAAAATAGACAGGGTAATCCTCGACCTCTCCATTCCAGGCGTCTCCTTCAGGTCCCAGCTGGGTATCGTCGTAATGGAGACGAAAACGCGCAAAGGTTTGGCCTTCAGTATCCTCGATGGCCGTACCAGGGACGGTGGGGAAATCGAGCGTGACCGTGCCGCTGCCTGTCAGGGTGGCCACGGCTTTCTCCGTGGTTTCGTCATCATCCCAGATGCCATCACCATTATAGTCGATCCAGCCTTCTACCGTCACCAGACGTCCACTCGGAGCGGTAACAGCGACATCGACGGATGCCGGTTCATTTTCCGTCAGGATCAGTTGTGAGACATCCACTCCATCTTCATCATCCGGTATGGCACCATTGGTGTCGTCGCCGTCCGCCATTGCACTGGGCTGTCCGTCTTGCTCAGCATCGATTTCTGCTCCCAGAGACAGCCCTGGGACGATCACATGGGACGCACCCACACCACTACCATTGGCCAGCGTGGGATAGGGTTGATCCGGAGCATCGCCGAAATCACGGGCCAGACAAATGGTTTGTACTTCGATGCGATAAGTCAGACGGGAGTCGGGACCCACCAGAAAACGGAAAAACAACCGCTCACAAGAGGGTTGGGGGAAAATCGGATCCGTTGTCATCTGGATGATGCTATCCAGATACTCCGGGCTGACCGGTGAAGCGTCTTCGACCAGTGTACCTTCTTCATACGGAGACGGCATGGGATCCAAAGGATTGATCGGACATTGATCGATGACAGAGGGGTCGTTCAGATAGCGAATGATGTTGTATTCCGGAGAACTGTCCAACAGCAACTCTGCCTGCGCAGCGCCGGCATCGGATCCAACATACTCCACAGACCATTCAATCTGAACCCAGAGCAATTTGGTTTTATCCGGGTCGTACTCGTTCTCAACGTCGACGATTGCATCGACGAGTTGTGCTTGCGCTCCACCCATTTCGGTGAGATTTTCAACCTGACCTGTGGTGATCGCTCTGTGCCACTGATCATAATCTCCATTCGGATTGTCCCACCAGAGGGGCGTTTGCGCAGACAAAGCGGTCGTACCCAGGAGCATGACAGCCCCCAGCAGCATGACCATTCTGTTTAAACTGCGATTTCGTTTCATAATCGACCTCACCCATTCATTATTGAGTTAGTTTCACCTGTTTATGATGTCTGCTAATTATTCCATTGTAGACGCCACACTGACACCTCCTCC
>CAYPUH010000072.1:0-6174 GCA_964413725.1 uncultured Cytophagia bacterium | reverse complement strand
CCTCCTCCCGCTGCTGATTCATGGCCCATTCAGGCTCCAGAACCAGAGAAAATTGTCCCCTCTCCTGGACACCTGATTAGACTCGCTGTGATTTAGATCCTCTAAGTATATTAATTACAATAGTAAAAATTTGTTGATATTTCCGTCTGTCTGCTATATACTGTGAATACAAATACTGTACCATTTTTGAGTTGTTGCTCTCCAAATGGAACCGCTCGGATTCTGTTGGCACAGAATCCGGGTCCGTGGTATCCGCTTTGTCAGCCCAACACCGATGAATCTGTATATAAATCTGTTTGTCTTGTGATTTCCACATGGACTGCTTATCTTTCTATGTCTTTATAAAAATGAATGTGTACTGTCGTTTTCTATCTGAAAGGAGACACCCTTGTAACGTGCTATAACAGCTTCATAGGCACTCTGAATGCAGGATCGTATTGAACCGTATGTACAGTGTAAACCCACCCACAAGTATTGTTTACGCCATCCAGGGAGGATTTTGAGATATGCACAGCCGAGAGCAGTCACTGTCCCGTCGGGATTTTCTTGCCGGGTTGGGTGCCGGAATTACGGGTTTGTATTTTTTCCCGTCTTTTTTACATGCACGTTCTCGTATGGAGAGTGAAATTGGCGACCATCCTCGCATCTATTTGGGCCACTGCGATTCCGTACCCGGTCTGCGCTCCATAGAAGAGCTCCGAGAAGAGATTACAAGGGGCCATTCCCGTCGGCTTTGGCAACGGCTCCTGAAGCAATCCAAACCACTGCTGGACACCCCGCCATTTGATCCGGGCACATTGATTCCCGGGAGGGCGCCGGATCAGGTCAAACATGAAAACCGCGATTATACCATATGCGTTGCCGCCGGCAAGCGTGTGTTGCGGCACGCTCTGATTTCCGTTCTTTTGGATGCGCCAGAGTATCGTCGGGATGCCCTGAAGCAGATGTCGGCTCTATTTGATCCGGATCTCTGGCCGGCCTGGATCGATAAAAGTCACCTCTATATGGGGTTTCCGGCCGATTTGCGCACCGGGATGCTGTCCCGCGATGTGGCGGTCGCCTATGACTGGCTCTACCCATCTCTTGATGATCAACAACGTCGACGTGTGGTGGACGGCCTGGACCGCTGCGGTATCCAACCGTTTCTTCGGTCCGTGGAAATGGATCCCTGGTGGCTTCACCGCAATATCAACTGGCTGACCGTCATTGTCGGCGGATTGGGCATTGCTGGTATGGCTTTGGGTGAGGATCATCCACAGTCGCAAACGCTGATCGACATTTCGATGCCCCTGATGGCCGGGTACCTCGATATCTATGGGGAAAAAGGCGAGTTTAACGAATCTGTTGCCTATTCCAATGCCACCGAACTGCCTGTGGCCTATTTCAAAGCCGCCTATGATACCTCCGAAGGCAGAAAAAATCGACTCGGTCGCCGGCCCTTCCCACAGACTTGCCGCTGGCTCATGTATATGACCCTGCCGCCGGGTCGCATTGCCGCCTTTGGTGATGCCCATGTGGATGCCGTGCCCAGAACCCGGTTCGTTGCCGCTGTGGCCGGGGCGACGCATGACGGTGCTTTGCAGCAGTTCTATCTGGATCACTCCCGGGGGGACACGGCAACTCCTGAAGAACTGCTCTGGTATGATCCCTCGGTACCCCTTAAACCGCCAAAGGATCATCTTCCCCTGGCCGACATCTTCCCGGAGCAGGGAGGATGCTTTAGCAGTCGAACCAGCTGGAATACCGACCAGACACCCTGCGTGGTCTATGGAAAAACCGGACGAGAAGATAATCATGAACACAATGACGTGGGACAACTCTGCATCGATGGCTATGGTGATCGTCTGATTGTGGATCTCGGTTCGCCATCGGGTTACCCGGCAGACTTTTTTTCCGAAAATCGATGGGCCTACTATAACGCCTCCATCCGCGGTCACAATGTCCTGATGTTCAATGGCAAGGAACCGCGAATGGATCGGGACGCACGCGCTCGTATCATAGACTTTACCGCTGACGACAGCCGCGGTGCTTCGTGTTGTCTCGATTTGACCGCCGTTTATCCCGGGGTGCAGGCCGTGGGGCGCTCTCTCGTCCATTTGCTTCCCGGTGTCGTGGTGGTTCTCGATACCGCTCAGCTTGCCGAACCCGCGGAGATTTCCCTACGATGGCATACGGCGACGTCGTGCCTCCCCGACGCCAATGGCCGTTTCTGGGTTGTGGGACCCCACAGCCGACTGGCCTCACGCGTGATCTCTCTCGACACCGAGCCGGCATCCCTTCGCCGGGGAGAACATCGCTACAAACCTCCCCATGACCTCAATCGTCTGGGAGGACCGCTTGAACAACGACGGGAAAGCTATGTCGAGATGATCCGTTCCGCTGAACGGATTCGTTGGCTGTCCCTGTTTTGTGTTTATCCCAAAACCCGGTCCGTGGATCAGTGGCGGAAAAATGGTGATCGATATGAAATTGCCGGTCCCGACGGCACCATTCATGTCAAAGTGACCGATGACACCTTGCGGGTCCGGAATGTCGACTCTGATATCGAACTGAAAAGTGTGATTTTATAAAGGGAGTATCACCAATGAAAAAATATGTGGGAATATTGACGGCAGGTGGAGACAGTCCCGGGCTCAACGCCGCCATTCGTGGTATCGGTAAAACCGCTCAGGGTGTATATGACATGCAGATGGTTGGCTTTCGGGACGGGTTCCGGGGCATTGTCGAAAATCGTACGGTGCAACTGGACCGGTCCTCTCTGTCTGGTATCCTGACCGTGGGTGGGACTATACTGGGCACCAGTCGAGACAAGCCGCATAAAATGGTGCTGGGAGACGAGTCGATGGATATGACGGACGTAATCTTGGAAAACTATCACAAACGTCATCTCGATGTGTTGGTCTGTCTCGGTGGCGGCGGGACGCAAAAGAGTGCCTTTCGGCTGCATCAGGAAGGGTTGAATATCATCACCCTGCCCAAAACCATCGACAATGATGTGGCAGGGACGGATATCACCTTTGGCTTCGATACTGCCCTGAGTATCGCCACCGATGCCATCGACCGCCTTCACAGCACCGCCCACAGCCATCACCGGATTATCGTGCTGGAAATCATGGGGCACAGAGCCGGCTGGCTGACGCTGGGGGCGGGCATATCCGGAGGCGCGGACGTCATTTTGATTCCGGAAATACCCTACGATGTAAAGAGCGTGGCCAGAGCCATAGCCGACCGGCGGCGACATGGTAAAAATTTCAGCATCGTGGCGGTGGCAGAGGGTGCCCGCTCCATCGAGGATGCCAAAGCCTATGAACAGGCAAAAGCCAAAAAGAAAAATGCAAAGGATAAAGATGACAAAAAAAAGGCGAAAAAGGAACTGGCCAGACTGAAATCCAGACTGGCTCATACCTCGGTGAGATTGTCCGAACAGTTGGAGAATTTGACCGATCTGGAATCGAGGTTGACCATTTTGGGGCATCTGCAACGCGGGGGCACCCCCACTGCTGCCGACAGGCTGCTGGCCACTCGCCTGGGTACGGCCGCCGTCGATTTGATTCAGGACGGAACATCGGGTGTGATGGTCGCTGCCAGGGGGGATGGAACGCAACCCGTACCCTTGGAAGATGTGGCCGGAAAACGCAAAGTGGTTCCCCTCGATCACCCCTGGATCGACGGTGCCCGTAAGGTGGGAACGTGCCTCGGTGATTAACCCCGAAACGCTATTCATCAGAGTTATCCATTTTGGAAAGGAATCGGTATGAGAACGGTCGTCTGGTTGTTTTTGATTTCGACGCTTGGGATCGGCATTCAGTGCTCGCCTTACTCTTCTCTTGAACAGGTGGATGTGTTTGTCAGCGGGACAGAAGGATACGACACGTTCCGTATTCCGGTGCTGTTACCCCTCCCGGACAGTACATTGCTGGCGTTTTGTGAGGGACGAAAGGATGACAGAGGGGATGCGGGAAATATCGATATGGTGATGAAAAAGAGTGTGGATGGCGGCAGGACCTGGTCTGATTTGCAGGTTGTCTGGAACGATATGGACAATACCTGCGGCAATCCCTGTGCGGTTCTCGATGAAACAACCGGTGTGATCTGGCTGTTGATGACGCACAATCTGGGCGAGGATCACGAAGCTGAAATCATAAAGGGGACCAGCGTGGGTACGCGCACGGTCTGGGTGTCTTCAAGCCGGGATCTGGGTATGACGTGGACCCCGCCGCAGAATATTACCAACACCGCCAAACGAACCGACTGGACTTGGTACGCCACGGGACCGGGGATCGGGATCCAGTTGCAGACGCTTCCCCATTCAGAACGACTGGTCATTCCCTGTGACCATAAAACCAGTGGCCCCGAGGTGACCTATCATTCACATGTTATCTATTCCGATGACCACGGTCAGAACTGGACCATCGGTGGGACCACACCCCATGGGTTCAACGAATGTCAGGTTGTTGAATTGTCCGATGGCCGCTTGATGCTGAACATGCGACGGTCTCGTCAGAATAAAACGATCTACCGCGGTATCGCTTATAGTGCCGATGGGGGGGGGGAGCTGGACCGATGTGGGGTACGATTCCACTCTGATCAGTCCCCGTTGCCAGGCCAGTTTGATGCGATATCCCCATCCGGATGGGAAACGGGATTGGCTTTTCTTTTCAAATCCTGCCGATCCCACTGATCGCATCCGCATGACGGTTCGATACAGCCCCGATGGCGGCCAGAGCTGGCCACGACAGGTGCTCCTCCATGCCGGTCCGTCTGCCTATTCCTGTCTGGCGCCGCTGCCGGATGACGCTGTGGCCTGTCTGTACGAACGGGGTGATGTTCCGGCGGATGACCGGACACCCGGTAATCCGTATGAGCGAATCACATTTGCCCGTATGACTCTTGATTCCTTTCTACGGTAAACCGGTACGATTCGGTGCCGTTTCAATGAAATATGAACCCGCTCACGAGCTGTAACCGAACGACAGTGAAATGTGGAGACGAACATGACTTGCAGAGAACGCGTTCGACATGCGATACGATTTCAGACCCCCGACCGTCTGCCCTGTGACTTTCCCGACCCCTATGGATCCGATTTTGAGTGGATTTTCATGTCGCCCAATCCCGACGAGCGTCCCCGCCAGGGCAGGGATGAATGGGGCGCGGTATGGGATAATATCGGCACGACCCAGTTTGGAGAGGTGAAAGAGTATCCTCTCGCCGACTGGGATGATCTGGAGCGGTTGAACATTCCCGATGTAAAGGCTTTGGAACGCTGGCATCATTTGGCAAATATCCGCGATCGTGCCGGCGATCGCTATCTCCTGGCACACGGCATATCGCTCTATGAACGTATCCATTTTCTCAGGGGACTGGAAAATACCTGGATGGATATCTATACCTCTACGGAGCAGTTGGGGGGATTGATCGACACGCTCGTGGATCTGAATATCCAGGCCGTCGAACGGTTCAGCGCTCTGGGAGCGGATGGATATATTTTTCCGGATGACTGGGGATTGCAGGACCGTCTCATGATTGCTCCCAAAGACTGGCGTGCCATCTGGAAGCCGCGCTACAAGCGGGTGTTTGATGCCGTACATGCCGCCGGGATGGATGCGTTTTTACACAGCTGTGGTTATATCGTGGAGATTCTCGACGATCTCATCGAGGTGGGTCTCGATGTGGTTCATATGGATCAGCAGGAGAATATGGGACTCGAGCAGCTTGGCGAGCGTTTTGGTGGGCGGTTGACGTTTTTTTCGCCGGTGGATATTCAGAATACGATGGTCAACGGCACACCGGAGGATATCCGGGACTATTGTCGTCGGATGGTCTCGACCCTGGCACGACCCCATGGAGGATTTATCCCCCGCTGGTATTCGGATCCCAAAGGAGCCGGACATCGCCGGGAGGCCATCGATACCATGTGCCAAACCTTCCTCGAGCTCTCGTCTGCTCCCCACATGTGGGGACGCTCGTCACAAACTCCCTGATGTGCTCTGGATAGAATCCTGTCGCCCGCTGCGCGGGCTGTATGCGTGTTTGATGCGTCGTGTGTCCCAGGGTTATCACCCTGGGCTAAGATCTGTCGCCCGCTGCGCGGGCTGTGTGCGTGTTTGATGTGCCGTGTGTCCCAGGGTTATCACCCTGGGCTAAGGTCTGTCGCCCGCTGCGCGGGCGAGAATG
>CAYPUH010000071.1:0-16104 GCA_964413725.1 uncultured Cytophagia bacterium | reverse complement strand
GTTGTTTATTATATAGTTAACTTGGTTGGTGCCCGGTAACCGGACACCAGTGATAAAATAAATAATAGCTCTATAGTATCTGCATCAGACTAGTCCTCAACCTTGGAGTGTCGAGTTTTCATGAGATAAAGATGACGTTCGGAATTTTTTATCGGTTCTTTTTCTAAAATATCAAAATATTGGCCAAACGCATGTTCAAAATCTTTTTGCGTATAGTGATCAAAGATATCTTTACGGGTCTGCAAGAGTCTTTGAACTTTGGAATCATTTTTAGGTACGAATTCTATGATAAGATGGTGGCAGATATGGGCAAAGAATGAGGCAAGGAGAGGAAAGGGGACATTATTTGAAATGGCCAAATGATGGATCAACGCCAATGCCAATACCATGTCAGCCGGTCCACGCTCCAAAAGGGACATACGTTCACGATTGTTCCATCCGATAGCAGGAGATGGGTTGGTCAGATCCATTATTAGAGGTAAGAGTGTTTCATTTTTTTCTCGTGTCTGCAGATAATTTTTTTCCACAGCCGAAGGATCCACATCAAAGGCAAGGGTTTGGCATTGTTGTTGAGCAGCTATTCGACTAAAACGGCCATCATTGGCACCCAGATCCCATACGCTTTTGGGACTTGTATCTTTGATGAATTTCCTTACCCATTCTGCTTTGTGAGATTGGGCTGAATTACTGTAATTGGTGTTTTCATAATAGTTTGCCCATTCTGTCCCTTCTGGCTTCCAGCTCAATTTCTTTATAGAGCTCTCCAGATTGTCGATGATGGCTAATAATCTGTTTTTACTCAGATAGGGTTCTTTAGTTATCGATTTGTCGGAATACTTTTGTTGAGCCTTGGCATGCATATGGATATGCATTTTAATTGCCAATTTGAAATGTGTTTTGCGGGGAAGCAGAGAAGATGCCAGGTCCAGGGGAATCCCGTCGATATTCGTGCGCAGGAGATCAAACAGACGAATATCGGCATGAGACGCCAGGACAAGCGGAGCATAAAAATGTTGGCAAAATTGTCGATATGCGACCCAAGGCTTGCCTTCTATGTATCGCTCAAAGGAGAGTGTGTCTATAAAAATAGGTGCTCCATCTAAAAATTGAATGTTATAAGCACTCGCATCCTTTAATGACATGTTTTGTTTGAGAGCCATTTTTTGGATCTCTAACGTCAGCAATGCTGCATCTTTTAATTGTGTAAAAGACCATTCATAAGGATATGAAATAAAAGGAACGAGTTGAGGCTCAATTATTTTATAGGCTTCTGATAGTATGGGGAGGCTCGTTTCTTTGTGTGGAATCATGAGCGCTTTTTGGGTTAAAGACTCGTATAACCCTCTTTCTAATAGGCTGTCATACTCTTCTTGATAACAAGGGTCCACATAGCGATAGAGCTTATCTTGGTACTTGAACAGGAAACCACTCGGATCGCGAAAAGAACTGGAGAGGTTTTGTTTAGTCGTTGCTGGTTTCATCTTTATCTCTCTTAAAAAAAAGTTTGATTCTGTGCCAGGACATTTTTATCGTAAAGGCCGCCCCTGCAATCGTAGCAATGGCGATTTGAAGTAAATAGCTCCCGGTACCAGGGTCTAGGTAAGCAAACGCATTTGTCACAAGAATTAGTAGATTCAACGAAATGAAGATAAAGAATACTTTTTTCACGGTATTCTCCCACAGTTTCACAGCAAGTCATCAGTTAATTTAACATGATTTTCATATTTATCGAATCAACACATGCCAAAAACATGTTATATACTATCTTCAGCCAGTGAGTTAAACTATCAATTTTTATAGGACCCTTTCGGGAAGATTTGTTGAATTGGAATCCGTCAATCCTGAATTCAAGTATATGAAATTGGGAAGATTTGAATGTCCAATTCACTCAATTGAATTCTTTAATCCAGGGGATAAACATGATATTTCGACCGACACAAATAGTGACCGGTCGTCAGACGATAGAGCCACCACTTAACCAAAGACGCAAAAGGTTTGATGAAATACATCAACTATCCCGTAAAGAGAGGCTGTTTACAAGGCTATGCTTCTGGATGTAATATAGTTAACACTAGTCACAAATAGACTGATTTGCAGAACAGTTTTCCTCTCTTTTAGCAATTTTTTGGTCAATTTGTTTTCCTCTCCTGGCAGACAATTGGTTCTCCCTATTAACCCGTTGCACCTCATTAAAAGGTTTCGTATATTTTAAGTCAAGCTAGTGCCTGTAGGAATTGTATTGTGCATGCTTTTGGACTGAATTTATAAAATGAACCAATCCTCGATGTAAATAATCCATGGCTCTCCATCTATCCGATTACAATTATGATTTACCGAAAGAGCTGATCGCCCAGACCGCGGTATCGCCCAAGAGCTATTCGCGGCTGATGGTGGTCATGCCGGATCGTATTGAACACCAGCGGTTCTTTCAGATCAAAGAGTGGCTGCGTCCCGGCGATGTGATGGTAGTCAACCGCAGCAAGGTGATGAAGAATAAACTCACGGGCCACAAATCCACGGGTGCGGCAGCCGAGATGATTGTCATGAAGCCCGTGGATGAGTACCGGGCTCTGGCCCGCATAAAGTGCTCTCGAGTTCGTGTGGGCAATCGCTTTCTCTTCGATGATCTCGAGGCCGTTGTTGAAGACCAGGATCAAGATGTTTTTACGGTGACATTCGATCGGCCGGTGGAGACCTTAATCGATCGGTTTCTCTACCCCAATCCCCCCTACATTCATCGCACGGTTGGGGAAGAATATCAGACGGTGTATGCCCATACTCCCGGTTCTTTGGCCGCTCCCACGGCAGGCCTTCACTTTACGCCCCACCTGATCCGATCCCTGAAGCAACAGGGGGTCCGGATGGCAGAAGTGATCCTGCATGTGGGTTTTGGTACCTTTCTTCCCATTCGCGATGAGGACGTTACTGGCCATCGGATGGAACCTGAATATTATGAAATCGACAACCGGAACGCGGATCTGATCAACGGTGCCCAACGCCTCATCGTGGTGGGAACCACCACCTTTAAAGCACTGCAAACGTCGGCAAGAGGGGGAAGAGAGGTCCAATCGCGACGAGAATTTTCCGACCTTTTTATCTATCCGGGAATCGACCTGCCTCTCGAGGTGGATGGTTTGATCACCAACTTTCATCTGCCAAAGTCAACCCTTTTACTGCTGGTAAGCGCCTACATGGGCCGAGAGCGTATCCTGCAGGCCTATCAAGAGGCCGTGGAGCGCCGGTATCGTTTTTTTAGTCTCGGTGATGCCACGTTTCTTCTCAAACAGCCCAGAGTCTGATAGCCATATTCTTTGAACCGAATCCGATTATGAACGGCGGAAGGTTTTGCCGCTCAACATTGTTAGGAATAGTGTTGACATTTTTTTTCTCGACAGCTATCCTTTTTCAAGGCTATCGTTTATGACTTTAACACTGCATCGCCATCCAATTTTGTCAGGGATAAAACATTTTGCAATCCGATCACGATAACAGGAGTCGATGATATGATCAACCGGGCTCTTTTTTTCAGTCTGATGACTATGTTGGGCCTTTTACTTGCCGTTTCTGTATCCTTTTCTGTAGAACCCTTTACGTTTGTCCAACTCACGGATTCCCATGTATCGGATTCGACGAGTCAGGCCGATCTCAAGCGTGTTCTGGATGATATATTGTCCCTGGACCAACCGCCGGCCTTTGTTCTGTCGACCGGGGATTTGAGTGATTTTGGACAGGAATCCACCTTGTCCGCCTATAAAGAGATTATGGATACCTCCGGCTTGCCCTACTATAGTCTTTTGGGAAATCACGACACCCGATGGAGTGGACTGAGCCGGGAACAACAGACGGATCTCCTGCAGACACCCAATCCGGTCTCTTTTGTGTATAACGGGGTCCAGATCATCGGTCTCAACTCCGGTTTGCCCCTGGAGGCCTGGGGTCATATCAGTCCTGAACAGATCAGCTGGATGGAGTCAGAAATCGATGCGCTACCGGTCAATATGCCCCGGATCGTTGCATCGCATCATCCGTTTCTCTATCCGGACCGCAATTACATGCCACCCAACGAGGAGCTTCTGGCGCTGCTGGAGCGGACGCCGGTGAGCCTCTATCTCAATGGTCACGGGCACAGTTTTAAGCACTGGGAGTTGAACGGGGTTCGGCATCAGATGGGTGGTGCTACGGTTCATAAACGCACCTACCTCCTGTGTCACGTGGATAGCGATTCCATCCGGATCGACTATCGCGAGGCAGGCGAGCCTGCTCTGCTGGACTCGCGGACGGTGTCCCTGTTGCCGCCCGATCCGGATTTATTCTATCTGGACCGTGTGGTCCAGCATCAAGAGCAAAACCAGCTGTCGGTCGCTATCGACTGGCCGGACGGTCTTCCTGCAGATTCTCTGGTCTGGCAAGTGCGGCGCAATGAAGGCCCATGGCTGCCGGTTTCTTATGACGCAGAACAGCAGACTGTCCAGGATACGCTGGATCTGTGGCATTCAGGATTCAATACCCTTTCTCTGCGGGCGCGGGATGCATCCGGAGCGTATCGATATCGCTCCCGAACCTTTGAGCGCTCCGGCTCGGATGCCCGTCCCCTATGGACGCGTGAGCTCGGCGAACGCGTACAGGCTGCTGTTTATGCGCAAGGCTATATAATCACCGCCACGGGCAGTGGCAGAATCGTGGCGCTGGATCATAAAACCGGACACCTGCAATGGCAACAAATGCTGCAAGGATCCATACGCAAAGGCCTGGTGGTGACCGACCGGGATCTGTTTGTCGCCACCAGCTCGGGACTGGTCGCCTCCCTGTCACCCCAGGATGGACGGATTCGATGGCGTCAACAGCTGGATGCCGCGATCAACGCCGAACCCCGGCCCTACAAGGATGTGGTCTATGTGGCCACCGGGTCCGGCTCTCTCTACCAGCTGGATCGCGACACCGGTCAAGTACGATGGACCGCTCAAACCGGTGACCATATCCAAGCGCAGCCCTGGGCAACCGATTCTATGGTGTTTGTGGGAAGCTGGGATCGCCACTTTTACGCCATCGATGCCGGTACCGGCTCGGTGCGCTGGACACGGGTTTTACACGATTCGAAATACTTTGCTCCGGCCACTGCCTCACCCATCACCGGGGGAGACAATATCATCTTTATTGGAGCCGCCTGGGAAGAGGGCGCCCCGAGCGTATATGGCTGTGATCCCGATAACGGAGAGATCCGGTGGACCTATCCGCTGTCCGCACACTATTCCTCGCCGGTGGTGGTCGACTCGCTGGTTATCCTCGGCGCGATAGAGGGACGGCTGTATGCATTGAACGTGAATTCGGGCGAACTGGCCTGGGACGTTCCTACAGGAGAAGCACTGTTTGACTCTTCACCCGTAATTCATGGTGATGACGTGTATATCAGTACCCTGTTCGGCTCCCTCTTTCAGGTCGATATTGCGACCGGCACGGTCCAAAACCGGTATCAGTTGGGCAGGGGATTCGTGTTCTCACCGATCGACTATCAAAATGGAACGGTCTATGCCGCTACGCTGGATGGACGCGTCATGGCGCTCGATGTCGCACCCTGACCGGTTTTCCATTCCAGGACGGCGTGTTTTGCCCGGATTCGTTGAACAGCAGATTCCATCCTGTCCGATGGGATCAGAATGTTACCTTTTTGGCTGAGAAGAGGGGGTTGTATGATTTGGCGTTTATTGTTTTTGGTCTTCTGGATCTGTTTTGTGGGAGGTCTTCAACCCGCTTCGGCTCAGGCCTTCGACCTGGATCAGATAGATCTGCCGGATGGCTTTAGTATACACCTGTATGCCACGGACATTCCCAATGCGCGGTCGATGATTTTGAGTCCGGACGGGACGTTGTTCGTGGGGACACGCACCCGGGGGGTGGTGTATGCTCTTCAAGACTCGAATAAAGACTGTCGTGCCGATGTGACGCATGTGATCGCCGAGGATCTGAACATGCCCAATGGTGTGGCCTTTCGGGAGGGAAATCTTTATGTCGCCGAAGTGAACCGGGTGCTACGTTTCGACAACATAGAAGCCCGGCTGGAGAACCCTCCGGAGGCGGTGGTGGTGAACGATTCCTTTCCCAGTGATCGCCATCATGGCTGGAAATATATCGCATTTGGACCGGACGACCGACTCTATGTACCGGTGGGGGCACCTTGCAATATCTGTGAACGTACAGACGATCCACGCTTTGCGTCTATCATGCGTATGAATCCGGATGGATCCGGACTGGAGATTTTTGCCAGTGGCATACGGAATACGGTGGGATTCGACTGGCATCCTGAAACCGGTGTGTTATGGTTTACGGACAATGGACGTGACTGGATGGGGGACAATCGTCCGCCGGACGAGTTGAACCGCGCTCCCGAACCAGGTCTGCATTTCGGCTATCCTTACTGGCATGGAGGAGATATTTCCGATCCAGAATTTGGTGATACATATCCGCTGGAACGGTTCATGGCCCCGGAACAGAATCTGGGACCACACGTTGCCGCCCTGGGAATGTTGTTTTACACCGGGGATCAATTTCCCAAATCCTATCACCACCAGATTTTTATCGCAGAACACGGTTCCTGGAACCGGAGTGAAAAAATCGGCTATCGCGTGACCCTCGTTCGTCTGGACGAATCCAGAGCCTTGTCCTATACCAATTTTGCCACCGGCTGGCTTCAGGACAAAGATCGCGTTCTGGGACGTCCCGTGGATCTGCTGCAATTGCCGGACGGGTCGATTCTGGTTTCAGATGACCATGCCGGACAGATTTATCGGATCGAGTATACGCCAGCCGCTCAATGAACGGGCAGAGTGGCCTCAGGCTTTATAGTACTCTACAGTGGACCCGGCCCGGTCGGCAACCTTCTCGATGAGTCGATTTCGTTCCTCTTCGTTCAGGGGTTTGAACGCCTTTGCCATTTCGATTTTTTCCTGCAACTGTGTGGCATCATCAGGACCGGTCACCAGTACGCTGACGGGCAGTGACCAGACATATCGTATGGCCTCGGCAATGGAGAGTCGGTCCGGAACCAGTTTCGGCTCGTCACCGTGCTCGCCATGGCTGGTTCCGCCAAAGAATCCGCCGTTGGCGAGTGTTTTCATGGCGATGACGCCCATGTTTCGTTCCACGAGTTCGGGAAGCACATTGACGATGAAACTGTTATAGGATGGATCGACAACATTCACCGGCATCTGGCATGCCTGAAACATGTCGGTCTGCTCCAGCATGCGTTCATGGGCTGACGGACTGCGATGACCGGTAAATCCGATAACACGAACTTTGCCGCTCTCCCGGGCGTCCTGCATGGCGTCCAGTACTCCGCCTTTGATACGATCGTCCACATCCGAGGGCGAGCCGATGGCATGTACCTGCCAGAGATCGAGATGGTCGGTGTTGAGTCGACGCAGTGAAGCGTGGAGATGATCCAGCGCGTCCTTTTTGCTGCTGGCAGTCGTTTTGGTCATCAGAAATACATCGTCGCGATAGTCGGGTACCAGCAGTTTCCCCAGCCGACGCTCGCTGCCTCCCCGTTGATAGCCTTCGGCCGAGTCGAAAAACCGAATGCCACCCTCCAGTGCGGTCTCGATGGTCTTTTGGGCCTCTTTTTCGTCCATGCGGCCGATATGCCACCCTCCAACCCCCAGCATGGTGACATCGATACCGGTCTGACCCAGTAATCGGGTGGGCAACAGCGTCCCCAACCGGTCGCTCCGGGTTCCGGACGTCACCAAAGATGGTGTGACCACCAGCATTCCACCCAAAAGCGAACTGACGCGTCGAATAAATTCCCGTCTGTTGATCATGATCTCTCCTTTAATGTATGCATTGCCGCATGGGTCTGCATCCGATCTGTATCACAGTGTTCGGACCCGATTCTGAGGTAATGATGAAATCGGACTCCCCTCCAAAGGGTGATCGGGCCTGTTGCTGGATCGGGATTTTGGGTTTTATCTTGATGGTCACCCTTTGGGGGTGGTTGCAGGCTGCGAATGTTTATATGAATAACACAAAAGCAGGGAAGAGGTATTCCAAAAGATAGGCCCCGGTATGGGGAGCACCGGGGCCGTAAACATCTGTTAGAGCTGATGAATGCGGATCCTGCCACCGGATGTTTTGAGCTGTAACACAGGGCCACCGCCATTGATATCGGCCTGCAGGCTGTTGTCATCCAGTTCGCCCTGAACCGTCACCGGAAAATCCGTACTGACACCGCCACCCGACGTCCTGGCATCGAGGGTCACGCGAATATCCGGGGCCAGATGGACCGTGATGCCGCCGCCAGAGGTCTTTAGGGAACAGTTCCCCTGAGGTTGTTCGGTGATCCGGGCGGATACCGAGCCACCCGAGGTGGACGCGTTGATCTCGCCGCTCACCTCTTCCACATTGATGCTGCCTCCCGATGTCTTGGCCCGCACCGTACCCTGGACATCACCGATATTGATTGAACCACCCGAGGTTTTGACATCCATATCTCCGGATCCCCCTTCCAGGGTAATACTGCCTCCAGAGGTTTTTGCCTGTATCGATCCTGTGATTTTTCCGAAATTCAATCTGCCCCCTGAGGTCCTGGCCTGAACCGTACCCTCGAGATCATCGACTTCTATGCTGCCTCCCGACGTGTTGAGGTCCAGGTTATAACGTGTGGGTACGGTTACCGCTATGTCCAGTTCCAGATCAGGAGAGCCCCAGTCAAGCCAGCCCCCCTTTTCGTATTCGATCCTGACCTGAACATTATCACCGGTCTGATCGTATTGAATATCGAGCTTTTCGAGGGTCCGTTCCACCTTGCGTTCATTGCCGTCGACATTCCGGTCGATCGCCACATCGACGCGATCCTGGTTGTGGGTATGAATGCGAATGCTGCCCAAATCGGTATCGATCATCAGCGTTCCGCCCGGTTCCACATCAAAGGACCGCTTGACGGTATCCGAATAATCGGCAAATGCCGGGGTCATCGACAGAACGATTGCCAGTAAACAAATCCAGTTTTTCATGTTTCATCTCCTTGATAGATGAGCCAGAACATCGTCATTTAGAAATCAGCCCCTGGTGTGCCAAAGGTCGATTCCCGAGACAACACATCTTTAGCTGTGTTGGTCTTGAAACGTTGAACAGGATATGCTCCATACTGTTTAGCGGGTCTCCGCTTTGCGGATATAAATATCCCCTCCATTGGCTTTCAGCCGGACCGGATCGCCACCCCCATTGATATCTCCCGAACTCTTTAGATATCGTTCGCCGCGTCCCTCGGGTTGCGATTTGGTCAGGGGAAAATCGCTATAGATATCATACCGTTTAAAGAGATCGGCACCCGGTTCGATTCGAATTTCCGCTTCAATGCTTGCCGGCAGATCCGCCGGAAGGGTCACCTCTATACTGCCACCGGTGGTCTGAAGATCGAGCTCATGGTCACGGGATGGATCCTGTGGTGTGAGTTCAAGCTCGATGTCGCCGCCCATGGTTCGCGCCGATACACTGGAGCGTATCTGTTGGAACAAGAGATCTCCCCCCATGGTATTGACATGAAGCGGAGCCTCGATGTTATTTGCGGTGACATCTCCCCCCTTGGTGCTGGCATTGATCCGGGCCTGCACGGTGTTCAGAGAAATATCTCCGCCCATGGTTTCCAAAGACAATTGGCCTGTGATATCAGTTGCTTTGATGTCACCGCCTGCCGTTTTCGCCCGGCTCTCTTTTTCAATTCCCTTTAAAAAGATTTCACCCCCCGAGGTGGTCAGTGAGAGTCTGCCGGTGCTGTGGGTGATTCTGACATCGCCTCCGGCGGAATGAATGTCACTGGACCCATAAAGACCTTTGGCCTCGATATCCCCGCCAGCTGTCTGTGCCTGCAAGGTACCGGAAATATCTGTAAATGTGAGATCACCACCTTTGGTACGCAGTGTGGTCTCTCCCGAAACTCCGTCGAGTGTCACATCACCTGAACGGGTATCGATGCGCAGAGTGCCCGCGACCTGTGTGATCCGGATATCACCTCTATTCAGACGGATGGTGAGATTAAAAGTTTCAGGACACCGTATGGTGTATCGATGGGTATCCACATCCATCAGCGAGGGACACGCGATTCGGATGGTGTTTCCGTCTTGTTCTGTACAGGCCTTGAACCGATCCACGATTTCACGGGCTTCCTCCCGGGTATACACCTCCAGATCGATATCTTCGCTGATCCAGACCTCGGGTTTGTCCCACGATTCAATGTCGACATCTGCAGTCACGTTGCTCATGTCCAGATAGCCTCCGGGGTTGACCCCAAAAGAGTGCTCCAGTGTTGTGGAGAACCTGCCGCTTTCTTTCTGCAACATCTGTCCCGATACAAGACCGCTGACCAGTAACATCAGCACCAGCATCAGATTGATATGTTTGGTACGGATCATTTTAAAACCTCCTGTATCATAAAATGGGATCGTTTTGACGTTTGATGGCGAGAGCTTCTTCTTCCTTTAGCAACTGTTCCGCCTGATACCGGATATATGAATTGCTGTCCTGCTGCGCAGTGACCAATATATCGGTAAAATCGTCGATGGATTCGCTTTGAGCTTTAAGGGCGTCAAACGCCTCGATTCGGAGTGCCGGATTCTTTTCTCGACGGAGAATATAAATCAGTACACTTTTAATATCGCTGGCGAGGGGCATCATTTTCAGAATTCGCAGGGCCAGCAACCGGATGCCCGGATTTTTTTCCTGTTCCAATACGGCAATCAATCCCTGAATCAGCACCGGTTCTTTGGCTTTGGATTGTTTGATCACCTGTTGAGTGGCTTTGACGGCCCGGTAACGAAGTGCCGGACTTTGTTCCCGGAGCATGGTGTGTTGAAGCAGCTGATTGATCTGTGGATCTCCGGTACGGGCCTGCAAGGTGATGTCGTTGATGGTGTGGTATCTGATTTCGATCAGTCCGGTTTCGGGATCTACTGTGAGTTTTTCGACGCTGGCAAACCGAGGGTAAATCTGCTGGTTTTGTTTTTGAACGGTTGTCGTGGCGGTAAGCAATCCCTCCATGGAGATGCCGCCAGAAGGGGAGACCGTCTGGCGACCGATCCACATGCCAAGGAGCAGAATCACTACTGCTGTGGCCATCTGTACGGCCGGACCCCAAAGTCGCGTCGGAACCATGATACCGGTCCGTTGTCGGGTTTGTGGCTGTATCCGGTCCGAGATCGCTCGTCGGGATCTGTACAGTCGTTCGGATTCAATCGACGCTGCCGGACGGTCCGCATAGGGCTCCAGGACCGCGCGCATCCGGTTGACCTCGGCCCGGCAGGTCGGGCAGTTTTGCATATGGGTTTGTATTCGACTGCTCTCTGCACGTTCCATCTCACCCGTTAGGTAGAGAACGAACTCCTTGCGGGTGGGGTGATGGGTGGACATAATTTCTCCTTTCAGAAACACGATTTATTCCGGACACCGTCAATATCCCTCATTCAGGGAACGGGGGTACAATATGAAGACCGGGGGTCGAACGGCTCATGAGGTTGCCTGACGGGTAATCCTGTGGTGTTCTGTTTCGAGCGGATGCCCTTTCTCACGGCTCCGTGCCCAAAGGATAATGAACGGAAAAATAGTGTTGCAGTTTCTGAATCGCCCGATAGAGGGTGTTTTTGACCGTCCCCTCGGCACAGTGTAACAGATCCGCGATTTCCCTGATTTTATATCCCTGGTCCTGCTTGAGAACAAAGACGATCCGTTGTCGGTCGGACAATGTGGACAGGGCTGTTTCCAGATGGTGCTGCAGTTCGTTGTCCAGCGACTGTTGATCGGGCCGGTCTACAGACGATGGTGGGATGGCATCGTCCGGCATATTCGATCCCGACAGCCGGTCGAACAGGATTTTGAAGGACCTTCGGCGTCTGTTGTTGAGACATTGATTGATCGCGATACGTGTAACCCAGGTACGAAATGAACTCTCCAACCGGAACCGGTGCAGACGGGAATAGGCGCGGATAAAAGTCTCCTGACACACATCCTCTGCATCGGGTCCGTCTCCGATCATTCGGATGATCAGGCCGAGAATTTCGGCATCATAGCGTCGTACGAGGGCATCGAATGCCTGTGTGTCACCTTCCCGCGCACACACGATCAGTTCAAACTCTTTCGCGTCCATTGGCTCCTTTCGCGTTCTCATTGGATTAGACACATGAGATCGAAAATGGTTTGCATCCGGGTGAAACATAATTGTAAAAAATCAGAGGGCAAGTGTGTCAGGTTTGAGGAGGCCTCAGTCGGGTATGGGTATGCAAAATCATCTTTTCCCTGCGGGTATCACAGGCGCGACAGGTGCCCACATCACACAGCAGCGTGTCTGGGAACGTTTTAAAATACTCGATACCGGTTGTCCACAGCATGGATATGGGCATATAGGTGGCTGTCAGGGATCCAAGGGATACCGGCTCGAGATGACGGGTTTGCAGCAAATGGTGTTCAAATCGGGTAAATCCCCTGCTGCATCCGGGCAGTTCCCGCAGAGGCGTCTCGCCATTAACCGACAGTCCCACGGGTTCCACACCCAGATGATCCCAGGGAGAAAGATCCGCCCAGGGTACCGGTGCTTTGACTTCGAGATAGTGACCATAGGTAAAGGAGGTAAAATCAACGCCTAGCATCAGGATATAGGAATTGGCATGATGGGTCAGCCAGTTCGGTACACTGTCGGCTCCCAGAGGACTGTTTGGATTGTTTCCCGGACCGATGGTTTGGGTGATGTGCCCCCAGAGCCCAAAAGAGTGGGTCGGGGAGGAGGTGCGGAGGGTGTCGGGCAGGGTTCTGAACCGTTCCGAAACTGCTCCCACCGCGCTGGGAGAGACCAGGCGATTAAAGGGTTCCACCGTTTCATGGTGACGCTTGAACCGGTAGGTAAAGGTTGGCATACACAGGGATCCGGAAGGTGTGAGACGGGATTGTATACCCGCAATCAGCGATTCGATCGTGATCTCTGGAAACGTCTGCCGGATGCGCCGAAAGGAACTGTGTATGAGTACATGATGCCCCGGGCGCATGCCCAACCGATCACAAAACGAAGAAAAAGTCATAGTGCTGTCTCCAGGGTGTGACATTGGGAATGGCTACCCCCTGGTCTGCCATCGGGGTGGCCAACAGCATGTGTAAAATAAAAAAAAGCGTTTTTATTACAATGAAAATCTATTACCTTTGATATTTGCCAATCCGTTCAATCTCCTCAAGGGTTGGAATTCGAATCGATTTTGGTGGTAAAAGGAAACTCTCCAAATGGAAGGTGATGCAAAACAGATTCAATCTCAAGCAGGTAATGCTGCGAGTCCTCCGCGCTTTCAGACCCGCCGTGTGTTGACGGTTTCGTTTGCTCATATGATGCATGACATCTACAGTTCGTTTCTGGCGCCTCTGTTACCGTTGTTGATAGAGAAACTGGCATTGTCCTATACCCTGGCCGGAAGTCTGTCTCTGTTCCAGCGACTGCCCTCTGTGGTCAATCCCTTTATCGGTATTATTGCGGACCGATTTCATGCCCGTCATCTCCTCATTTGGGCTCCCGCCGTGACGGCGGTGGCCATGAGTCTGCTGGGAATTATGGCCAATATCTACGGTGTCATCGTGTGTCTGTTGATTTCAGGTATCAGTTCTACGTTGTTTCATGTCCCGGGCCCGGTGGTGATCAATCGTGTGGCCGGAGCGCGTACGGGGCGAGGGATGAGTTTTTACATGTTGGGAGGCGAGTTGGCCCGGACCCTGGGTCCTCTTTTTGTGCTCGCTGCAGTTTCATGGTGGGGACTGGAGGGTACGGTGCGACTCATTCCGCTGGGCGTGGCTGCTTCGCTATTGTTGTGGACGCAGATTCCGGTGTCGCAGGAATCGCTACCCACTGCCGGACGCATGGGGCGGGATATTTGGAAGGCTACCTGGCGGCTGCGACGGTTTTTTCTGCTTTTGTTTGGAGTGGTCTGGTTCCGGTCGCTGCCCAAAACCGCGATGACGATTTTTCTGCCCACATTTATGACCGAACAGGGCTCCGGTCTGGTGATGGCCGGATCTTCCCTGGCCATCTTGCAGTTTGCAGGGGCCGCCGGAACACTTTTGGCGGGGTCTTTGTCCGATACGCTGGGACGCCGGTGGGTGCTGATGCTGGCCGCACTCGTCTCGCCGGTTTTGGTCTGGTTGTTTCTGATCACTTCGGGGGGCGTGGCACTGGTTTGTCTTGTGGCCTCTGGATTCACCCTGTTTGCCTCCGGTCCCGTTTTGTTGGCTCTGGTCCAGGACCACGGTGCCCAATCTCCGGCAACGGTAAATGGGGTCTATATGACCCTGAACTTTCTCATCCAGTCCGCCACGGCCTTCCTGATCGGCGTGATGGGGGATCACTTTGGTTTAATGCTGACGTTTAAATTGTCTGCAGTGATTTCGGTCGCAGCGTTTCCCTTTATCTGGGCGCTGTCCGATCGCACACATCGGTCATGAGGAAAACTGCCGAAACGGGGGTGGTATGGCTATCGGCGTGCCGGGGGGGATGTGCGTGTCCAGACGATACGGTCTCCCACGCTGATGCCGTGTCGGCGGGTGAATCCTCCCACCACTTCCAAAACATACCGGGCGGGATGGTCGGAAGAATAGGATGCCTCACTCAATGGCGTGGTCTCTTTCCGTATGCTGACGATGGTTCCCTCGTTGTCCACAAAAATCATGTCCAGTGAAAAGTAGGTGTTCTTCATCCAAAAGGATTGGGGTTGTTCACGGTCAAAAATGAACAACATTCCCTGATCCGTTTCCATGGATTGCCGGTACATCAATCCCAAAACCGTCTCGTCAATGGTATCCGCAATCTCGATGTCCAGGCTGGCAAGGGTGTCGGCCTGGCTGTCCAGAACGGCCAACTTGCCCTCTTTGCTGAATTGATAATAATCATACCTTGATTCTTTTGCCCGGTCACCGGAACCACATCCGGTCAGGTAGCAGAGCAGGACTGCGAAACATATCAGATATCCCCCCAGTGCTCTTTTCGGGTATATATCGTTAGCACACCGGTTGATAATCATAATCCATTCTCCATAAAGAGACTGTTGCGAAATCGTGTTCCTGGCTTCGGGCTTAACTGAACAGGACTTCCACGTCTTCCCGTGTCAAACTCTTGAAAAAGCTTGAATCCGTCGAGATGAGATTGGAAACCAGATCCCGTTTGCGTTTTTGCAGGTCGAGCATCTTTTCTTCAACAGTCGTCTGAGAAATCAGACGGTACACGAACACCTTTTTGTCCTGACCGATGCGATGGGCACGATCCATGGCCTGAAGCTCGACGGCTGGATTCCACCAAGGGTCGTATAGAATCACATAGTCGGCGGCAGTCAGATTCAGGCCGGTGCCTCCGGCTTTGAGACTGATCAGAAACAGCTTTACGAGGTCGTCGTTCTGAAAACGTTCAACCACCTGTTCCCGGTTGACCGTATGCCCGTCCAGATACGCGTACGGTATATTTTTGCGATCAAAGTGCTTTCGCATCAGTTTCAGCATTTTCACAAATTGTGAAAAAATCAGAATTTTATGATTTTCAGCCAGAATCTCATCGACAAATTCTTTCATGTGCTCGAATTTGCCCGAATCTTCACGAATGTTGGGTTCGACCAGATTGGGGTGACAGGCGATTTGACGCAGTCTGACCAGGCCTTCGAGCACGTTCATTCGGGAACGGTCCAGACCCTGTTCATCGATCTGGTTCAGAATGAGCGAACGATAGTAATCCCGCCACTGAATATAGAGCTGTTCCTGACGGGTGTTCATGGTACAATAGACGGTCTGTTCTGTTTTGGGTGGTAGGTCGACAGCCACATTTTCTTTGGTTCGGCGCAAGATAAACGGAAAGACGAGCCGTTTAAGAAATTCTGCGGCTTCCCGATCGCTTTCTTTTTCTATGGGATGAATAAAGGATCGTTTGAAATTCTGCAACGAGCCCAGGAGACCTGGATTTAAAAAGGCAAATTGCGACCATAACTCTTGCGTATTGTTTTCGATGGGGGTTCCCGTAAGAGCCAGACGATAGCTCCCTGTGAGTAGCCGCGAGGCCTTTGTTGTATGCGAGTGTGGGTTTTTGATCTTTTGTGACTCGTCCAGATT
>CAYPUH010000070.1:0-16138 GCA_964413725.1 uncultured Cytophagia bacterium | reverse complement strand
TGCCACTATCGCGACCGCCGACAACAGTGTCAATATTCGTGATGGCAATCCTGCGGGTTTTATGTTCGTGTTACCGGTCATGCGACCCTTAAATTTTATCACCAGCCTGACCCCACGGGCAGCTTCCCGCTATCTGCTGTCGCAAACCTCCCAGCATGACGATTATGAATATGAAAAGACCATCTCTGGTCATGGCGGCATCAGCTCTGCCAATGTGGGTTTTGAGTACCTCTGGGGCGATCGTCTCTCTGTTGCGTCTCAGATCGATTTTTTCTTTGGCACCTACAGAGAAAAATGGCAGGTCGATTTTACTGATCCCACTTTTACCGACGGTAATGATGATCTTGCCAGCCATGTCCGGGGACTGGGATTTGAGATTGGTCTGTATGGTCACCCCACAAAACAATGGGCGCTTGGATTGATTTACAAGAGTGCAAGTTCACTGACCGCAGAGACCTCCACCGAGATTTTGTCCACCTTTGAAACCCGGTTTTCCGAGAAAACACTCAACTATCCGCATTCGATTGGTATGGGATCCTCTTTTCAGGTCAAAAAGGTGCTGCTGGCGCTGGACATGCATTACCAGGGATGGTCAGAGAGTGACCTGGCCGGTCCCGCAGGCAATCCCCTTCAGGACACCTGGCGTGTGGGAGGGGGGGTCGAATACAACGATACCAAAAACCCCTATCTCAATTATCTGAGACGCATGACCTATCGAATCGGAGCGTATCACGCCAAGCTGCCATTTGAGAATCTGAATGAATCGTTTGTGTCGGTGGGATTGTCACTGCCCTTTCATCAGAATGCCGGTCGGATCGATCTGGCTCTGGAGGCAGGGATCCGTGGCAATACAACCGATCTGCCCTTCCAGGAAACCCTTTTCAGATTCTCATGCTCGGTGATGGGCAGTGAATTGTGGTTTCAGCGACCCATTCGCTGACAAAAATCGCTTGCGTTTTTTGCCGATTATAGTTATACTGATTCAATAATATCGTAAAATATGCACTTACATAGGGGTGTCACGATACAATCATCCACTGCAGGAGAGAACGGTATCGAATGATCAACTGATCAACGCACGTGACTCGACTGATTGGATGACCTTGTGGGTGTTCAGAGATGTGATGTGCGGAGCAGGGTATGTATCTGTTGATCCCGAGATGATCTGGCAATGTGGTTCCTTCCTTATCTTATTCAAAGATGAACCTAGAATGGAATCAAAAGCACACTGAGTTATGATCATTTAACCCCATACCAAGTATCGATAAGGAGGTAGGTTCAGTGTCTGGAAAAAAATGTTATGCCGTTATCCTCGTGGCGATCATGGTTTCAGCCCTTGTTACAATGAGTTTGTTCACAGGATGTGCAAGCACCGTAGAACCCGAACCCGAACTCTCTGCGGAACGAAAGGCTGCCATTCAGGATTCACTGAAACAGATTTGGGAGCGAAAACTGAATATCGCCTGGAGTTTGGGGTATGAAAATTACAAGAACAAGATGTATCGCGACGCCGTCGGCCACTTTTGGAACGTGGTTGAAATGGATACCATCGGTAAATTCCCCATCGTATATAATTATCTGGGCGAATCCTATGTCAATATGAACAACCCGGATAGCGCTGAAATTGCCTATACCATGGGAATCGAGGAATATCCGGAAAAGGCATACTATCATCGAAATCTTGGCTATATTTTAGCCGCTCAGGGTAAAAACCAAGAAGCGATCGAACAATATCGGCAGGCAATCGATCTGGAAGAAAATCCAAAACCCAATGACTACCGGGTGCTTGGCAACCTGCTGGTGACGGAGAATTGGACTGAAGAGGCGATCCCGGTCTATGAATCTCTGTTGGAACTGGAACCGTCCGATGTTGAAGCGCAGAATGTCTATGCCCAGATCCTAAAGTCTACTGGTGATGAAGACCGTGCCATAGAGCAGCAGGAGATTTCGCTAGAACAGGATCCGGAAAATACCCGGCTGATGTTCAGCCTGGGCGAGACTTATTTTAGACGCGGTGAATACAAGAATTCAGTTGAAAAATTTCAGATGTATCTGGAGAAAAAAGCAACGGATACATTTGCAATGGAATATCTCGGAAACGCTCAGCAAAATCTGGGTAATTTTCGGGATGCTATTGATACCTATGAAAAACTTTTGGGTATCGATCCCGATAATGCCAAAATTTTGTGTGAGATGGCCACCTGTTACCGGGAATTGAAACAATTTTCAACCGCCCGCCGGATCGCCCGCAGAGCCCTGGCTGTAGATCCCAATTTTGGTCTGGCCCATATTGTGATTGGGGAAACATATGAAGCGGCTGTTGACAACTGTATCGCGAACCGTGAAGAACAACAGACAAAGTTTGATGATAAACTCGTGAATCAGTTGGCTTATGACGAATATCGAAAGGCTCTGAATGATCCTCGATATGCCGTCAGTGCCCGACGTCATATGAATTACATCAAGGATTTCACTCCCACAAAAGAAGACCAGTTTATGCATCCGGACCTGGAGCAGGCCCGTTTCGATTGTTATCAGTGGATTTACTAATCTGATCAAGAGTGCCCGGGGACTTGCCGGGCACCCTTGTTTATTGACACCCCATGGGGTGTTTTGAACCGGTGAGGCGGTCAAGAGTGTTCGGACGCTATCCTAACGTTTCCGGGCCTACCGTATCGTTGTATCATCCTCTCTTTCGTGTCCGTTGGGAGGATTGCACTATTTGCTCTCTCATCGGGTACCCCGAGCTCCCCGACGGCACGATACCTGAGATGCTATGATCTCTGCCCCATGCGTTCCTTGATATCCAGAGTCAATACAGGATACAGGGAACACCTGACAACCTACTTGGAATGGATTGTGATATGATGGAGGCGATTAAAACAACAGATCCGGCTGTATTTGCGGCTATTCAACACGAAATCGAACGTCAGAATGACAAACTCGAACTGATTGCGTCGGAAAATTTTGTCAGCAGCGCGGTTTTGCAGGCTATGGGGCAACCCATGACCAATAAATATGCCGAAGGGTATCCGTCCCGTCGGTATTATGGGGGATGTGAGTTTGTCGATGTTGCCGAAAATCTGGCCAGGGATCGAGCCAAAGAGTTGTTTAAAGCGGACCATGCAAACGTTCAGCCTCACTCGGGTTCACAGGCCAATATCGCAGCCTATTTTTCATTTGTCTCTCCGGGTGACAAAGTGATGGGTATGGATCTCTCCCATGGAGGACATCTGACGCATGGAAGCCCTGTCAATTTCTCGGGCAAGCTGTTTGAAATGGTTCACTATGGAGTCGATCGGTCCGGTTATATTGACATGAACCAGGTTGAAAGTATTGCGCGGCGTGAACGTCCACGTTTGATTGTCGTCGGCGCCAGTGCATACTCTAGGGAGATCGATTATAAAGCCTTCCGCGAGATTGCCGATGCTGTGGGCGCCATACTGCTGGCGGATATTGCACATCCTGCAGGTCTCATTGCAGCGGATCTCATAGCCAGTCCCCTACCACATTGTCATGTGGTGACTTCTACCACCCATAAAACCCTTCGGGGCCCCAGAGGTGGGTTGATACTGATCGGACGCGATGAAGAAAACGATATGGGGATCAGGTCCCCCCGCGGAAAATTAAAACGACTGTCTCAATTGGTGGATTCCGCAATCTTTCCAGGGTTTCAGGGCGGACCGTTGATGCATGTCATTGCGGCCAAAGCTGTCGCGTTTCTCGAGGCTCTTCAGCCGGATTTCAAGTCTTACCAGCAACAAGTGATTCAGAATGCCGTGGCACTGGCACAGGCATGTATCGATTGTGGCTATCATGTGGTATCCGGTGGTACGGATACGCATCTGTTTTTAATGGACCTGAGTGATAAAGATGTTACGGGCAAGGCTGCTGAGAAGACCCTGGAAGCCGCCGGTATTACCGTGAACAAAAACATGGTCCCGTTTGACCAACAAAGTCCGTTTGTAACCAGCGGTATTCGCCTGGGCACCCCGGCCCTGACCACCCGAGGTATGAAGGAAGAGGAGATGAGAGTGGTCGCCTCCCTCATCGATAAAGTACTCTCCAATATAAATGATGAAACCGTTCACAAATCTGTCCAAACGGAAGTCAAGGATTTGTGCGACCGTTTTCCGCTATATCCGCTTCCGGAAGCCTGATGGTGGGCCTCTAGGAGTATGGACAGGCGCTTTCTTTACAGAGAGAACGGTTTCTGTTTCCGGAAATCAGCTGCAGGGCCTGAACAATGAGATGTCCGTTTTGCACCTATCATGATACCAAGGTGATCGATTCTCGTACGCGAGATGCGGGGCGGACCATTCGCCGTCGACGGGAGTGCTTGAAATGTCGACGACGGTTTACCACCCGGGAGCAGGTCGATCACATCCCGTTGTGGGTTGTCAAGGCAGATGGACGTCGTGAAGAGTTTAGTCGGCAGAAACTGATGAAGGGCATTAAATATGCCTGCATCAAGCGTCCGATTTCGGCTGGCGACTTTGAAGAAATCGTCTCCAAAATCGAATATGCATTGCGAGACCGTACGGTTGATGAAATTGAATCTCAGGAGATCGGCAAGATCGTGATGCGGGAGCTTAAAGAACTCGATGAAGTTGCCTATGTCCGGTTTGCCTCGGTTTACCGTAATTTTCAGGCCAAAGAGGAATTTCTCAACGAGGTCAAGCACTTAAAGTAACCTCTCCTTTCCCGATCAGGATCAATGCCGGGTTTGACAGCCCGGTTCGATCTGATGATGTATTGCCGAGCGGATATACGGAGCCTTTGGGTCCCGTTAGGCAAAGCCTTCTTCTGCTCCCGAGTCTTTTCACTCATTCATCGCGTGTAACACTTTTCCCGGTAACGGTTTGTCGGTCCGGGTGTCTAACTGTCATGTGACGCGGCAGCCTCCGGCTGTTGATGCTGGCGCCGCGTTGAGGTGAATTCAGCTTGTGATAGGAGTCTGTCTTGGGTTTGTTTAAACGCAATTCGTTTTCCGGAGGTGTGCATCCCCCGGAGTCAAAACGGTATACGGAAACAAAACGTATCAAAGATTTGCCCCTTCCAGACACGGTTGTGATCCCGGTGCAACAACATATCGGAGCACCCTCAAAACCCATCGTCGAAAAGGGCGATACCGTCAGAGTAGGCGACCCCATCAGTGAAAGTGGCGGCTTTGTATCGGTGCCGATACATGCCAGTATCTCCGGGACGGTCAAAGCTGTTGAACCCCGTCCGCATCCTCTGGGACCTCCTGTTTTGTCCGTTGTGATCGAATCGGACGGAGAAGAGACCTGGAACCCGGATATCCGGTACGACGACACATATGAGAGCCTGGACGCGAACGATATGCGAACCCGAATCCAAAATGCCGGTGTTGCCGGAATGGGTGGGGCCACCTTTCCCACTCATGTCAAGTTGTCGCCTCCTGCGGACAAGCCCATCGATACCTTGATTATCAATGGTGTCGAGTGTGAACCCTATCTGACGGCCGATCACCGTCTCATGCTCGAAAAACCGGAAACGCTCTTAAAAGGTATCGATATTTTGGCCCGTATTTTGAATGTGAAAAAGGTGTTTATCGGTGTCGAAAACAACAAACCCGATGCCATCAAACGCCTTCGTGAACAGGTCTCCAAACAGAAACGACCCTATCGGGTTGTATCCCTTTTCGTAAAGTATCCCCAGGGCGCTGAAAAACAGCTTATCAGAGCCATCACCGGACGGGAGGTGCCAGCCGGTGGATTACCCATGGATATAGGCTGTGTGGTCCAGAATGTGGCAACCGCGGCAGCGGTTTTTGATGCAGTGGCCCACAGGCGACCGCTCATCGACCGCATTGTTACCGTAACCGGTGATGGAATCCACGAGACCAATAATCTCAGAGTCCGGATCGGAACACCTTATGCCGCGGTTTTTGCTTTTTGTGGCGGGATGTCGAACAATGCTGGAAAACTGGTGATGGGAGGTCCCATGATGGGCCTTGCTCAGAGTGACCTGGAGACTCCGGTGATCAAGGGAACTTCGGGTTTGTTGGTCCTGAATGAAAAGCAGAGTCACCGGTTGCAGGAAAATGTTTGCATTTCGTGTGCCCGATGTGTCGATGCCTGTCCTATGGGACTGCTTCCCAAGATGCTGGGAGCTTTTGTTAAGCACAATCGCTTCGACGATGCAGATGATTATCATATCCTCGACTGTATCGAGTGCGGTTCCTGTGCGTTTGTATGCCCCGCCCATATCAATCTTGTTCATCTGATTCGACATGGAAAAAGTCAGGTTATCAAAACCAAGAAAAGTGAAAAGTAGAGAAACACCTCGATATCGTCCGGGGGGATGTTCCCATGATGAAAAGGACCGCTCAACCCGACTCAGATGTAAAACAGAGCTGTGGTATTCTGAGCGGGCCTGTCGCCAGGGATTGAAGACGAGAGGTGCAAAACCAAACGAGAGCGATCAGCATGGAAGGTAAATTGTACGTTTCGAGTTCGCCACATATTGCCGACAGGGAATCGGTGCCCAAGATAATGATTTCGGTCACGCTTTCGTTGATTCCCGCTGGGCTGGGCGCCATCTATTTCTTTGGTCTGAGATCGTTATGGATCATGTTGATCAGCATTGCCGCGGCTGTGGGAACCGAAGCGGTGATTCAGGTGTTGCGGAAA
Source organism: uncultured Cytophagia bacterium (assembly GCA_964413725.1). Classification (GTDB taxonomy): domain Bacteria; phylum Zhuqueibacterota; class Zhuqueibacteria; order Residuimicrobiales; family Oceaniaggregativiventaceae; genus CAYPUH01. Next base: position 9,482 of record CAYPUH010000070.1, on the reverse strand, counting down.
AAGCCGGTCACGATCAGTGACGGCAGCGCGCTTTTAACCGGACTGTTGCTGGCCTACAACGTCTCTGCCCAGGTGCCATTGTGGATGCCGGCTGTGGGTAGTATTTTTGCCATCGCGGTCGGGAAACACGTATTTGGCGGCTTGGGATACAATCCCATGAATCCCGCACTGCTCGGTCGTGCCTTTCTACTGGCGTCTTGGCCCACTCATATGACGCTGTTCAACAACTCGGTTCCCCGCGACGGAACGGTCAGTGGTATCGATGTCATCACCCAGGCGACCCCGCTGAATGTGCTGAAACAGTCCAAAGAGGTCCTGGCCAATGCGTCTGACTATCCTGTTGAAAAAGTGACCGAAGCTCATCAAGCCATTGCCCAGCTCTATGACTCTATCGATACCCTGTTCATCGGTCGCATCGGTGGCTGTATCGGAGAGACCAGCGGTTTGCTTTTATTGGTCGGTGCCGTGTTTTTGCTGTACAAACGCTATATCGGATGGAAAATACCCTTTAGCTATGTGGGAACCGTGGCACTGTTGAGCTGGATTTTCGGGGGGACTGAAGGTCTGTTTACCGGCAATGTATTGTTCCATATCTTTTCCGGCGGACTCATGCTGGGTGCCTTTTATATGGCCACCGATATGGTCACATCACCGGTAACCTTTAAAGGCAGGATAATTTTTGGTGTGGGATGTGGTGTCATTACGGTTCTCATCCGTCAACTGGGAGGATATCCTGAAGGTGTCTCTTATTCTATCCTTCTGATGAATCTTGTCGTGCCCCTAATCGACCGGTACACCCGTCCCAAAGTGTTTGGAGGAGAAAAAACGTCATGAAAGATATCGTCAAACTGGGTTGGATTTTGATGCTGATTACCGCTTTGGCTGCCGCCGGTCTGGCTGCTGTCTATTCGGTCACCCATCCCCGCATCCTGGAACAAAAAAAGGCCGCAACAGAACGTGCATTGACCATTGCACTGCCCATGGCAGAGAAAGAGGCAATCGAACCTGCACAAAATTCAACTGATTTGCAATACTATCGGGCGTACAAAAGTGAGGAAAAAGACTCTCTTGTTGGATATGCATTCGTCGCCAAAGGACAGGGATATTCCAGTGTCATCGAAACGATGGTCGGTGTCGATACGACCGGCGTAATCCTGGGGATGAAGGTGATGTCCCAAACCGAGACGCCCGGGCTGGGTACCAAAATTGAGCAGGTCAAATATGGAGAAGAGACCCCGTGGTTTCCGCGTCAATTTGTGGGCAAAGAGGCCAACTCTGTGGCGGTGGATAAAGATGGTGGTGAGATCAAAAGCATCACCGGGGCAACCATTTCATCCAGGGCGGTTGCCAGTTCTGTATCCGAAGGCTATAAAAAATTGTCAAGGCACGCGCGACATGCCGGCTCTCCGAATCAATAGAGTGTGAGAGCAGTTTTACGAGTGGATAAATAATCACGAGTGACCGGGAATCGGTCGTCATCCGAACCCGAGTGAGGATTTTATGACTGGATTGCAGGTTTTTTCAAAAGGCATTTATGAGCAAAACCCCGTCTTCAAACAGGCTCTGGGACTTTGTCCGACACTGGCGGTGACCAGTTCGATCGAAAATGGCCTGGGCATGGGACTCGCGGCGACCTTTGTGCTTCTCTGCTCCAATTTATTGATTTCGGTTATCCGGCAAGGAGTACCCAATAAAATTCGAATTCCCATTTACATTGTGGTTATCGCTTCGTTTGTGACCGTTGTCGATCTCGCTATGGCCGGATTTATGCCTTCTCTGCACAAATCTTTGGGAATCTTTGTTCCTCTGATCGTGGTCAATTGTATGATTTTGGGACGAGCCGAGTCTTTTGCCGGAAAGAATGGTGTGGGGCTCTCCCTTCTGGACGGTTTGGGAATGGGACTGGGCTTTACTCTGGCTCTGGTGATCCTGGGCGCCATCCGGGAACTTTTGGGCAATGGTACCTTGTTGGGTATCCCGATGATGAGTTCTTCTTTTGAGCCGGTATTGATTATGATTTTGCCTCCCGGTGCATTTCTGACCATCGGATTTGTCCTGGGCCTGTTGAACTGGATGGAAAACCGGCGAGCCCGGCAATAGTGTTCAAAACGCATTTTTATATCGGATAAGATTGAGGTCACTATGGATTTTCAAACCCTGATGATTATAGCCATGGGCGCGATACTGATTAACAATTTTGTTTTCTCGCGCTTTCTGGGGTTGTGCCCCTATATCGGTGTCTCCAAACAGCTGGATTCAGCTGTTGGCATGGGCGCCGCTGTGATATTTGTGATGACCCTTGCCTCAACTGTGACATGGCTGATCTATACCTATCTTCTGGCCCCGGAACCGACCAACATTTTTTACAAATTGTTTTCTCTGGAGCAGCCACCCGATCTGACGTTTCTTCGAACCATCGCGTTTATTCTGGTGATCGCCTCGTTCGTACAGTTTGTGGAGATGGTGATTCAAAAAGTGAGTCCTGCACTATATAGCTCTCTGGGGATCTATTTGCCCCTGATCACCACCAACTGTGCTATCCTGGGGGCTGCCCTTTTGAATATTGATGAAAACTATACCTTTCTCGAAAGTGTTGTGCATGGCTTTGCCGCCGGCATTGGTTTTACCCTGGCCCTGGTTTTAATGGCCGGAATCCGGGAAAAACTGGAAATGGCCGACGTCCCCAAAGCGTTAGAGGGAATACCCATCGCGTTCATTATGGCTGGGCTTATGGCTATCGCTTTTTTGGGATTTTCCGGACTTAAATTGGGTATGTAAATGATATATGGTACCATACGACGATAATTATACTCCCGAGGGACAAACTGCCGGACCAGAAGAGACTCCTGCACAGCCGGACGAACAGACCGGTGGTGAAGACCAGGAGCAGGGTGCTTCCAACATGTCGTTTCTTGAACACCTGGAGGTGTTCCGCTGGACCATCCTGAAAAGTCTGATTGCAGTATTGGTCGCCGCTGTCGGCTGTTATTTTTTCTCCAGAGAAATAGTCACCTTTCTGCGACTGCCAGGACCCGAGAACCTGAAACTGATCTACCTGGCACCCACCGAAGGATTTATGATCTATATCAAAGTCTCTATCTTTTCCGGTCTGGTTGTCGCTCTGCCGTATGTGGCATACGAATTCTGGAAGTTTATCGTACCGGGTCTTTTGGACAAGGAACGCCGGCTGGTCAGCCCCATAGCCTTGTTTACGACGATTTGCTTTTTGATTGGAGCTGCTTTTGCCTATACGGTGATCATTCCCTTTGGTCTTAAATTTTTGCTGGGATTTCAAACCGATTTCCTTGAGGCCAATCTCACCATCGGCAAATACCTCGGCTTTGTGGTCACGATTATTTTTGTCTTTGGGATGGTGTTTGAACTGCCCGTTCTATCCTACTTTTTGACTCATGTGGGGATCCTCACACCTGAATTTATTCGGGACAAGCGACCATATGGTATTGTGTTGATTTTTATTATGGCTGCTATTCTAACCCCTCCGGATATTGTGACTCAGTTGATGTTGGCCGGCCCACTGATTTTGTTGTATGAGATCAGTATATGGGTCTCCAGAGCAGTCAGCCGGAAAAAGCGACGCCAGGCATCCAAAGAGTAACATCCTTTAATGGATCCTCTTAAATGACCGACCCGGCTGCAAATGAATCAAACGGATTCAAATATGATGACTCAAACAGGCAATCGTTCCTCTTCCATAGATCTTCATGTGCATACGACGTTTTCCGATGGTCTTTATGATCCGGATCAATTGATCCGGATCGCGCGAGACCACAACATCGGGACCCTCTCCATCACCGATCATGACAGCCTCCTGGCCTATGAGACTCTTTCGCAGGATGACATGGTGTACATTCTGCCCGGAATAGAGATCAGCGCCGATCTGGATGGCCGGGAGCTTCACATTCTCGGATATGGATTCAATGTACAGGATGCCAAACTGCAATCGCTTTGCCGGGATTCGCGTGGTCATCGCAAACAGCGCGCCGAACAGATCCTGAAGCGGTTAAAACAAAAAGGTCTCCACGTCGACACCGAAGATCTGAATCGAATTGCCGGTCCGGCAGCGATCTCCCGTCCGCATATCGCAAGATTGTTATTGGAAAAGGGATTGGTGCGGACCTATCAGGAAGCGTTTAACCGGTTCCTGGCTGATGAGGCTCCGACCAGTGTTGACCTCGAAAAACCAGATGTGGCCTCGGCCATTGAATGGATCCATCAGGCCGGTGGCCTCAGCGTGCTCGCCCATCCGGTTCTATATAGTCGGGATACCATCCTGGATCAATGTCTGGAGATGGGTATAGACGGCCTGGAGTGTTATCATCCGCGGCATCGGCTGGAGGAGGAGGAGACCCTGAAGACCTTTTGCCGCGCTCACGAGCTGCTCATAACCGGTGGCTCTGATTTTCACGGTATTGAAGGACAGGATCCCACTCTGGGATGTCCGTTTGTCCCATTTTCCTGCTTCGTCGACCTGTTGCAACAATTGCCCCACCAGCAGGCCAAACACCCCTATTCATCGGAAGGATTTAACAGTGGAACAGTATCGCGTCACATTTCTACCGGATAAGAAAACCGTCACCGTAGATGCACAGACCACGATATGGGAAGCCGCACAACAACTGGATCTGGATGGTATCGATGCGGTGTGTGGCGGAGTTGGACTCTGCGGCAAATGCAAGGTGGTTATCGATCAGGGCCATCAGGAGATAACCGATGCGGACCGCCGTTTTCTTTCTTCGTCCGAGATGGAGCAAGGGTATCGTCTGGCCTGTCAGGCCTGTATTCAAAGCGACCTCGTTGTGGTGTTGCTCAAAGACCAGGGCAAGGATGAAGATTCCATACTGGACAGTGGCAGTCGTTTCCGGGTTGACCTGGAACCGGGCATCACAAAGAATTATGTCTCCGTTCCCCGTCCCGTGCTGGAGGACAATCCGTTTGATCTCAAAGATCTGGTACAGGCGACGGGTCATCCTCACCTGGATGTTCCGCTTGCCGTCATGCGTCTGCTTCCGGAACGCCTTCGCCATCAAGAGTATACCGGTACAGCCGTCTATACGGCTGATGAATTGATCGACTTTCAATCCGGAGACACTCGGGATCGGTGCTACGGGGTTGCTGTGGATCTGGGCACCACAACGGTTGTCGCTAAACTCCTGGATCTCAATACCGGTTCTGTGATTCAGGTGGTATCACGCCTGAACCGCCAGCGCAATTTTGGTGAAGATGTGATTTCACGGATCTCCTATGCCGATAGCCATGCCGACGGCCTGAAACGACTGCACGAAATGATTGTGACTCAGCTGAATGAAATGATTGAAATACTGGCCGATCGGGCAGGAATTGATCGTACAGACATCTATGACATGACAGTGGCCGGCAACACCGTGATGGAGCACCTGTTGCTGGCCGTCTCACCCAAATATCTGGCGGAACTGCCCTATGTCCCCGTCTTCGACCGGATATCCACTCTCCGGTCCACCGACCTCCAATTGCGGATTCATCCGCGCGCGCGGATTTTCATATTTCCCATTATCGGGCGATATGTAGGTGGGGATACCTCGTCGGTCCTGCTCGCCCTTTCCGATCGCCTCGATCAGACCTGGCTGGCTGTGGATATTGGCACCAATGGTGAGATGATCCTGTGCAACAAAGGTGAATTGAGTTGTTGTTCCACAGCAGCCGGTCCTGCTTTTGAAGGGGCTCATATCCGACAGGGGATGCGGGCTGCTGCCGGCGCTATCGAGCGCGTGGGCTATGACTCGGGAGCGTTCCGGATTCAGACGATTGGCAAGGCTCCTGCCACGGGAATATGTGGTTCCGGTCTCATCGATTCTGTCGCTGCCCTCAAGCAAAGCGGTTTACTCGAGTTCAGCGGTCGATTGATCGGGGATGATGAAATTGAGAACGATGCCCTGAGATCTCTTGTATCCGGAAGCCAGCAAGACCGCACCGTCCGGTTTACCGGTAGCGATGAACAGGATGTTGGCCTGTCGCAGCGGGATATACGCGAAATTCAGCTGGCCAAAGGAGCTGTCGCCACCGGAATTCAGATGTTGCTCGACCGGGCCGGGTTGAAGGCCGATGATTTGGATGCGCTCTATCTCGCCGGTGCATTCGGTCAGTATATTTTACCCGCGTGTGCGCAGGAAATCGGCCTGCTTCCCACCCTACCGCTGAGCAAAGTGGTTTTTATCGGCAATGCTGCCTATACCGGTGCGGAGATGGCTCTGCTTTCGGCTCCCACACGTGATCGGTGTGTGGAATTGGCCGCAACAACCGAATATGTGGAAATCTCAACCGATCCCGATTTTCAGATGCTTTATGCAGAAAACATGATGTTCTGATTTCCCTGTGGTCGTCTCAATCCTTTCTATATGATGTCTCCCTGATTTCCGGTATGGACTCATCCCACCTCAAGGTGTCCTCGCAATAGCATGCAAACTCGATAATAGTTCGGAAGCGTCCCTCCGGTCGGTTCTCGTTATCAGTTGGATTCTGCGGCACCATAATCCGGATACAAATAATCCTTCTGCAATCTCTAGGCAAAGAGAGTATTATATATGCGACCGGTGATAGTAAAATCATATTATTAGCGCGGGAAAAATCCCTTTCCGCACAGTCCGGTGACGTTCGGTTGACGGATATCGGATCACGTTTTAAAAGAAATTAACATGAGGTTTGACATTTCATAAAGTCGATTTTTTACCCCGCCGTTTAAAAATGTATAAAATACTTTGGCGGGATGTCCGGTCGTTCGATCGGATCCTATTATATCTGATTATCATACAATTGAAAGTTAGTCTCCGGTTTGTCAACCGGACACTATTGGGAGGAGACGTTACATGAAAAAGACTGTTTGGTTTGTCTTTTGGATGTGTGTCGCAAGTGTTGCACTCCAATCCGCCAGCGCTCAAAGTCCGGAAAATGTTTCGGACAAAGCGGCGAAACCACAATTGCAATCCATTGTCCCTCCGCTTCTGGATTATCAGGGTTATTTGGCCGATAACAACGGTCTTCCTATCAGTGGTGCTGTGGAGATGACCTTTAGTCTGTGGAGCGATTCCACCGGCGGAGACAAACTGTGGGAAAGCACTCGCACGGTACAGGTCAACAAGGGCTATTTTAGCTGTGAACTGGGGCAAGAGACGGCTCTTCCCGGTGGCCTCTTCGACGGGTCACGACGTTTCCTGCAGTTAAGGGTAAGAGATGAGGTCTTGTCCCCACGCAAACCTCTCACCAGTGTGGCCTATGCTCTTTTTGCTGAAAATACGGCGTTTTGGCAAGGTCTTCAGCCAGCCGATTTTTATACACAGGAGCAGGCAAAAGACCACAAAAAAAATGAAATCGATGCCAGCCGTCTGGGCGGATTTGATGCTTCTGTGTATCTGACATCCGAACAGGTTCAGGCCAACTATATCAAACGCAACGCCCTCAACAGCATTTCCGGAGAGATGATTATCGACGGATCGGTTAAGCGGCAGGATCTGGGCTTTAGCATGGGACAGGGAACCATAACCGGGGTGCGAACCGACGCGGGTCTCACCGGTGGTGGCAACAGCGGAGAAATTTCTCTGTCTCTCGATGCGGTCTATCTGTCCGGACAGGCCTATGATGACCGGTTTGTTCCGCGCGGTGAACAAGGTGTCATTAGGGGAGAAATGATTTCCGATAATGCCATTACCAGCGATCATATCCGGACCGCCTCGCTAAAGGAAAACGATTTTGGTTTTCCGATCGGCAAGATTACATCTCTCGTGGCCGGAACCGGATTGACCGGCGGGGGCGTATCGGGGACGGTTACCTTGGGACTGAATGCCAACTATGAGAGTGGAAGTGCCTATGATGGCCGTTTTGTCAATGTGGATGAATTTCAGGCGGTGACCGGGGCCATGGTGGCCGACGGCAGTCTTACAGGGTCTGATATCAAGGATGGGACCATCCAGCCCGTGGACCTGGCCGCGACACTGGGTGACATCACCTCGGTTCAGACCGGCCCGGGATTGCTCGGAGGCCGTTCCGAGGGTGATGTGACCCTGCAGCTTTCCTCCGAGATATTAAACGGCTCCGCCTATGATAACCGATTTGTCAAAGAGGGCCAGACCGATGCTGTGACCAGCACCATGATCCAGAATGGCAGTCTAAAGCCGGAAGATCTATCCTTTCCGGTTGGTGATGTAACAGCGGTTTATACCAACACAGGCCTGCAAGGGGGAGGCAGCAATGGCGATTTGGTTCTCTCGTTACAACAGATGTATCAGGATGGTTCTGCCTATGACAACCGGTTTGTTCAGCGAAACGAATCGGGTGTGATCAACAGCTCCATGATCCTCGATCGCAGTGTTGGCTCCTTTGATCTCTCGGACGGGATCTTGAGGGATCGGCATTTTCCCACTGCTCTTGCCTATACCCGAACGCGTACGTCAGGTGCCATTCTCGACATTACCAATACCTCGACCTCGCCGAATTCCTCGGCCATCAAGGGGTTCGGCGCTGTGGGGGTGTATGGAACCGGTGATGTGGCTGTCAAGGGTGAAGGAAATGTGTACGGTGTACATGCGGTGTGCAACAATGATTACGGCTATGGACTCTATGTGGAAGGACGAGCCACCTGTACCACAGGAGAGTGGGCTGATGTGGCAGAATATGTCTATGGTCAGGATGGATTGGAGAATGGCGATGTTGTCATTATCGATCCCCAATCGGAATTGCGCGTACGCCGGTGTGAAACACCCTATGACAGTCGGGTCGCGGGCGTGGTATCCACACAGCCGACCATCGAGGTGGGTCATCTTGTCAACTCCTCTGAAGGTGTCCCTCTGGCACTGACCGGCATTGTTCCGTGCAAAGTGACGACCGAAGCTGGAGCGATCCAGCCGGGAGATTTATTAACCACCTCCTCTGTGCCCGGACATGCCATGAAAGCAAACGATCCCAAAATCGGAACACTCGTGGGAAAGGCTATGGAACCTCTGGCCTCCGGACGAGGTATCATCCATGTGTTGGTGGGCACGCATTGATTTCTGCCCACGCCTATAGTATACCAAACCGTCTCATTATTGGAGTCAATATGCACCGTCTGAAACGGGTCATACGGGTATGGATTCTATCTGTGCTGATACTTGCGCCCGCCGTATGGGCACAAACGGTACAACTCAGTCGCCCAACAGTACAATCCGGTTCTGGTAAAGCATCGGGTTCGGAATATCAGGTTCGTTACACGATCGGATTGTCCACATTGGGAGGCATGAAAGGTCCGGGATTTAAACTCGGGCTGGCAACTCATGTGGATAGAATTAAAGAGGATCTCCCTCTGCCAACATCCTATCATTTTTCACAAAATTACCCCAATCCGTTCAACCAGAGTACCCGTTTTAACTACCAGCTTCCGGCACGTTCACAGGTGACCATACAGGTGTATTCGGTTCTCGGAAAACGGGTAGCCACACTGTTTCAAGGGACCCAGC
>CAYPUH010000069.1:7032-16142 GCA_964413725.1 uncultured Cytophagia bacterium | reverse complement strand
GTTTGTTAAAGGGTCCTGTAGCGGTATCGGGATAAATTCTCGAGGACAGTTCGATCGAACTCAATTGCACGGTTGATGAATCAAAGCGTTCCGGCTGGTAGTAGAGATTATATCCCCCTATCTGATTATCCTGTTCACCCTCCACATAGATACTGATGCGATGTTGATCCGGTGACGAATCGAAGGAGAACTGACCGATCCACATTCCAAGGCTGTCACTCATTCGTCGAACCTGACGACTCTGAATATCACGGGAGCTCTTGAAAACCGTATTCAGGGTACTGTCCTGGGCCAGGACCCGAACTTTGATATTGCGGGACCGGGCAGAGGAATCGGCATCTACGGGGCGCAGCACCTTTTCCGGGGGCAACCCCACATACAGCTCGTAGCGGTTCGTTTGTGTATCTGCACGAAAATCCGCAAAGGAAAACGGAAAGGTCACCGCTTCAATATCCCCTTGCCAGCGGTGACGATCACTCACAAGACCAGACCAGACAAAGTCCCGGCTTTGATCTGCCATCTCTGCCTGGAGTGAGATATACTCCAGATCGCCCGCATTGCTGAGTCGATTGAAAATTGGATCCCACATGATTCGACTTTCGATTAACGCCCGGGGAATGACCGGTGTGAGACGCCAGTTGTTGCCTGTGGCGTTTTCATCCAATAAAAAATGAAACATCATCTTGGGCATCTTGCCCACCGGGTAATAAATCCAGGATTCATTATATGGGACATCAGCCCCCATGGTTACAGCATGGTCATGGGGTTCACCATGCCTGAGAAAAATCAATCCCTTGTCGTTGAATTTTGTGTTGAGACGGAATGCTGGTGGGAATTTCAGATAATTCATCTTGTCCGGATTATTGAACCAGATCCGAAAGCCATCGAATCGGTAATCTCGCTCCGCAACCAGCAATCGGCGATAATGCTCCACAAGGCGATGATTGAAATCCGAGGCAGGAATGGGATTCCGGTGTCTCCAAAAGGCGCGGAAAAACTGTTGTTTCCGGGACACCCGGGATATCTTCTCAAAGAGTGAATACTCATAGTTGGACAGAATATACTTTATATCCTGAAAGAACAGTTCCGCATCCAACTCGGAATGGATCGAGTCGATGGCCTGAAACACAAACTGTTCTGTTTCGGCGGGTCGATTTTGTTGCATTCGCAGCCGGGCATAAGAGAGATAGACAGGAATTTTGGACATATCCAGATCGGGGCTAGTCAGCAATCCAGACCACAATGAATCCGCCTCGTCGAGCTGACCGTCCCGACGATATGTCTCGCCGACAAAATAGGCTGAAAGATCGTCACTGCGACGCTGCAACCAGGATCGTGCTTGTTGGTTGTGGACAAAGGCATCCATCAGTTGATAGAGGCCGAGAATAACATCCCGGGAATGAGGGTTGTACTCCAGCGCCCGATCGGTCATCTCGATAGCGCTTTCATAGTGGCCACGATAGCGCTCGAGGAGAGCATATTCATACCAGACATCCTGAAACCAAGGCGTCCGATTCACCACCTGTTTGAATCGTTTTTCCGCCTCCTCCCATATGTCCCGTCGGAACAAAAAAGCGCGATGTTTTCCCAACTCCCGATTGCACAGGGCCAAATAATACGGAATGTTCAGGTTCTTGCGTCCACTCTGCTCAGCCTTTTGAAACCATGAACGTGCCTGATCCCAGTTTTTCCGCTCCACTTCCATCTGACCGAGCAGCTCTAAAAGTAACGTGCTGTCCGGATAATCCTCATACAGCTTTTCCAGGCTCTCTATCGCGGTGTCGACATTCCCCTCTCTCCACTCTTGTATACCCGTTTGAAATCGCACCGGATATCCGGAATCCTGCGCAAACATAACCGAAACACTCTGCATCAAAAGGGCAAAAGCCACAAAATATCTTGACATAATCCATCCCAGGCATCCCTGAAGGATGCTCTATTTTGAAGATTTTATTTCCTCGAGAATGGCAACCGCGTGCCTCAAATGAGGAATGGTGATGGATCCTCCCACCACAAGGGCCACAGAAAGGGCTTCATAAAACTCTTCATCCGTCACCCCTTCTTCCGAACATCTTATCATGTGGTAGGTAATACAATCATTGCAACGTAAAACCGTAGAAGCCACCAACCCCATCAGTTCCTTTGTACGGGTATCCAATGCATTGCCACGATAAACAGTCGTATCCAGATTAAAAAACCGTTTAAGCTCCAGATTGTCTGCAGAGAGCAGTTTTTCATTCATCTGCTCGCGAAACGCACCAAACTCGTCCAATCGTTTTCCCATAACTGTCTCCCGGAATTTGCATCGCCGCATGTACACAAACTCTGTCGCTTAAGGTGAATAGTGCAAAACCACCCATTGAGGTTTATGCTCGGAAGCCTCCAGAGGCAAAACACGTGCATCCAATACTCGAAAATGATTTGAACAAAAAATATGATCGATTCGCAAAAAGTCGATCACTCTATCCCCGATAACAGGAGGTATGTGTGGTTTTAAACGAACTCTACCAAAGGTAGTTCCCAACCCCCATCCTGCCTCCTGAAACGCATTTTGCAGTCGTCGGCTCAACAGTCGATACAACCGGCTGCCCGGAGTATCATTGAAATCACCGGCTAGAATCACCACACCCTCTAAACTGTCCACATGTCGAAGGACCTGCTGCGCCTCGTCCAGACGACGTTGATAGGTCTTGCGCGTTTTCTTTATAAAGGTTTCCGGATCCTCAACACCCTCGATCAAGCGAATAAATGCGTGTCCACTGGGATAGAGATGACAGTTGATCAGATGAACAACCTCATCCTGGAATCGAATTTCCGCATGGTTAACGTTGGTATGAGTACTGGCGTAACGGGTTTTAATATTGATATTGTTTTGTCGAACAAAGGGATGGCGGGACAAAATCACACCACCATTGTACTCTTCATACCGTTCAGACCACAACTGATAGGGATAAAAGGCACCCAGATGCTCCCGAAACAGCCACCGATCAGCGCTGTTGATCTCTTGGATAAAAACAATATCCGGTGTGGTCACCTGAAGAAGTTTGATAACAGTCTCGCGGTGCTCGGGCGATCGATTGACACTGATATTGTAGCTCATCACACTCAGGGTGTGATCGCTCTGTTGAAAGGGTTGTGGCGGAAACAATTGGCTATTGTAATGAATGGCCAGTCCTGTCAGGACGAGGGCGTAAACTGCTGTGTGCGACGGGGTTTGATTCTTTATGGCGATCGAAATCATCCAAAAGACGATAAACAGTATGATAAAGATAAACAATATCCGGAAATAGAGAGCCATGGCAGACAGTGCGGCCAGGGTCCCAAAACCTGCCAACACAATCCAAAGTAGTCTTTGTTTCCAGATTGTCGTCATCAATGCGGCCAGATAAAACGGCAACGCCAGAGCCACTGGTATCCAGAGAGTGTCCTGTAGAACAGCGACAAACATCTCCTGAAGAGGAATATATCCCCACAGGATGGACCGAAGAGGGGACCAGGTCCATACTTCCAGAACCGCTACGATGAACCACAAAAAAAACAGGACAATCGACAGTGTGTTCTTAACCATATTCCAACTCTAGTGTAATAATCGTATCGCCCCGGGCAGCCGCTCCCTGTCAAAGCCGTAAAAAAGACTGCTTCGGTCAATATCCCGGATGCCTACCAGTATAGCACTTTAGAAACAGGGAATCAAGTTCAATTTCCGGTTCCTCCTGCAGCTACACTTGCGCAGCGGTGGATTGTAGAAATTAACTAAAACAAGCTAAAAGCATAAATTTCTGTGCTCCTTTACAATAATTTTTAATTTTTTTATTGACATTGACCGTAATTTATTTATATTTAAGCGAACAACTAGACCCGATTCATCACACGGGCAAGCCACCGACTGGCCCATCCATGAATCGATTGCAGGGCGGTTCAAACGTTTTCCGTTAAAGAACGGTTGTCACATGGGGTATTTTACAAAAAGTAAGAGCATCGGCGCAAACGGCAGCACCACTGCCGCACCGGTGACCTACACCCCGGTTCTTCTGCCAAAGACCGTTCGTCTTCTTTGCGGGCTATTGCTACTTATTAGCCCGTCCCCTATCCGTGTTCGCCTCTTGCCGCGCCCGCGCTACTAAGACATAGCGGTGCAAGAGGTCCCTCACACAAACAGTTTTTCATCATCCGTAACAACCTGATTTCAACAGGACTTTTTTTGCACCGTCAGAAAGCACGGCAAGGTGTTCTTCCATAGGGGTGGTATGAATCGCAGCCATCAACCGAAAGGATGTATCATGACTGGTGCAGACTGTATCCTTTATGCATTTAAGCAGGAAGGGGTAGAGGCCATCTTTGGCTACCCGGGGGGAACGGTGATAGACATTTTTGACAAACTTTATGAAAGCGACATCCCTGTCTATTTACCCCGTCATGAGCAGGCTGCTGTGCATGCGGCCGACGGATATGCCCGGGCCAAAGGCAAAGTGGGTGTTTGCATTGCAACATCAGGACCGGGTGCCACCAACCTGACAACCGGACTGGCAACCGCATATATGGATTCGATACCACTGGTCGCCATCACCGGCCAGATCGCTTCCCAACTCATCGGCAATGACGCCTTTCAGGAAGCAGATGTCTGTGGTATCACACGCTCTATCACCAAACACAATTATTTGGTCAAAAACATCGATGATCTGCCCCGGATCCTAAAATCCGCCTTTATGATTGCACGAACCGGACGACCAGGCCCGGTGGTAATCGATATTCCCAAAGACATTCAACAGGCAGAAACCCATGAGCCCTATCCCGAAGAATTATCGATTCGGGGATACAATCCAACCATCGATGGCAATATCCAACAGATCAAAAAAGCGGCAGATCTGATCCAGCGTAGCAAACGTCCGTTGATCTTTGCCGGTGGTGGCGTGGTCAGCAGTGGGGGTCATAATGAACTCTTTGAACTGGCAACACGCATACAAGCACCCGTCACCACCAGCCTGATGGGACTGGGCACCTTTCCCGAAGACCATCCCCTAGCGCTTAAAATGCTCGGAATGCACGGTACCGCCTATGCCAATTATGCCGTCCAACAAGCCGATCTCATCATAGCGGTCGGTGTCCGCTTCGACGATCGTGTGACGGGCAAGCTCAGTCAATTCGCTCCCGAGGCCGATATCATTCACATCGATATCGATCCCACCAGTATCCGAAAAAACCTCCAGGTCACGATTCCGGTGGTCGGGGATGTCAAAAAAGTCTTGGCCACACTGCTTCAACGTGTGGGGAAACTCGACAATCCGGGCTGGAGCCAGCATGTTGCCGATCTGAAACAAGAACATCCTCTTGAATATGGTGAAAACGGCCACATCCAGCCTCAATGGGTCATCGAGGAACTGGGCAAAATGACCGACGATGACACCATTATTGCTACCGATGTGGGACAGCACCAGATGTGGACAGCCCTGTTCTATGGGTTTCGCACTCCTCGCACCCTCATCACCTCCGGTGGTTTGGGAACCATGGGATATGGATTTCCCGCCGCCCTGGGAGCACAAAGCGCCTATCCGGATCGGCAGGTTGTTCTGGTCAGCGGAGACGGCAGTTTTCAGATGAATCTGCAGGAGCTGGCGACAGCAGTGCAATACCGGCTCCCGGTCAAAGTGATTATCATGCAAAATTATTCATTGGGCATGGTCCGACAGTGGCAGTCGATGTTTTACCACCGGCGATTTTCATCCACCTGTTTGCGTAAAACCGTGGAATGTCCCCCTCAATGTAACCACAACGAAACCCACTGTCCCCAACCCGTCCCCGATTTTATCAAACTGGCAGAAGCCTATGGTGCTGTCGGATATCACACCAGTATCCCCAAAGAAATTAAACCGGTACTGGAAAAAACGCTAAACACAGCAGGACCGGTCCTGTGTGTATTTGAAATCGACAAGGAAGAGCATGTCTATCCAATGGTGCCTTCCGGAGCGGCAATTGATCAAATGATTCGAGGAATGGCCTGATGAGACACATTATCAATCTGGAAGTCGAAAATCATTCCGGTGTTTTGGCACGTATCGCCGGTCTTTTTAGCGCCCGTGGATTCAACATCGAGAGCCTCAGCGTCGGCAAAATGGACAGTGAAACCTCCACCATGACCCTCGTAGTCCGGGGGGATGACTGGATCATCGAACAAGTCAACAAGCAACTCAACAAACTGATCGATGTGATTCGGGTAACCGATGTCACCGACAATGACTATGTGGGACGAGAGCTGATTCTTGTCAAAATCAACTGTCCACCCTCAAAACGCAATGATGTCTCGCAACTGGTCAATATTTTCAGAGCCAATGTGGTGGACATTAGCAATCGCACCATGACCCTGGAAGTGACCGGCAGCGAATCGAAAATTCAGGCATTTCTTGAAACCGTCAGGCCCTTTGGCATTAAAGACACTGCCAGAACCGGCGCCGTGGCCATGCTACGGGATTTTAAACCAAAACTGTAATTCAGAGCCACAGCTACGGCGTGGTTTTAGGAACGTAAAGAGAACCCGGACCTATTCACAGGGAGTGTTATCATGCAAGTTTATTACGACAAGGATGCGGACCTTTCAATTCTGAAAAACAAAAAAATCGCTGTACTGGGCTATGGCAGTCAGGGACACGCTCACGCCCTTAATCTAAAGGATAGTGGTCTGGATGTGGTGGTGGGGTTATACGAAGGCAGCCAGTCCCGCACCAAAGCAGAATCCGAGGGATTCTCGGTTCTGAGCAATTCGGATGCCTGTGCTGTCGCCGACCTGATTATGGTTCTGGTCCCGGATATGCTGCAACCAAAAGTCTATAAAGAATCGATCCAGCCCAATCTCAAGTCCGGCGATATTCTTGCCTTCGCTCACGGGTTTAACATCCACTACAACCAAATCATGCCGCCCGATGATGTGGATGTTATCATGATCGCTCCCAAAGGGCCGGGACACCTGGTGCGCCGTGTCTATGAAGAACATCGCGGTGTTCCCAGTCTGATCGCCATCGAACAGGATGCCAGTCAGTCGGCAAAATCCATTGCACTGGCCTATGCCAGGGGACTGGGAGCCACGCGGGCTGGCGTAATAGAGACCACCTTTCAGGAAGAGACGGAAACCGACCTGTTTGGCGAACAAGCCGTCCTATGCGGAGGCGTCATGGAACTGATGCGATCCGGATTCAACACCCTGACCGAGGCCGGATATAAACCCGAGATTGCCTATTTTGAATGTCTACACGAAATGAAACTTATCGTAGACCTGATCTATGAAGGCGGCCTTGAAGGAATGTATTACTCTGTCAGTGATACCGCCGAATACGGTGGACTGACCCGGGGCCCCAAAGTCATCGGCAAGGAGAGCAAACAGGCGATGAAGGATGTATTGGATGAGATTCAGAGCGGCCGATTTGCCACCGAATGGATTCTGGAAAACCAGGCGAACAATCCCACATTTAATGCACTTCGACGGTCACTGGGCACGTCACTGGTAGAGTCCGTAGGGCAAAAATTAAGAGGGATGATGAGCTGGATCGCCAAAAAATAAAACCTGCTTTGCGTGCACAGATGTGAGGTTAACAATGGAAAAACAAACAATTCATATTTTTGACACCACCCTTCGGGACGGCGAGCAATCGCCGGGTGCCAGTCTGAGTATTCAGGATAAAATCACCGTGGCACATCAACTGGCCCGTCTCCAAGTGGACGTCATTGAAGCCGGCTTTCCGGTATCTTCCGAGGTCCAGTTCCAGGCCGTCAAACGAATCGGTCGGGACGTGAAAGGCCCGACAATCGCAGCTCTGGCCCGCTGTGTTCCTGTGGATATAGAACGGGCAGCAGAAGCTCTGGAAACAGCCCCGAAGCCCCGAATCCATACCTTTGCGGCAACCTCGAAAATTCATCTGGAAAAAAAATTCCGCAAATCAGAGGCGGATATTCTCGACATGTCCATAAAAGGCATCGAAAAAGCCAGACATTACGTGGACGAGGTGGAATTTTCGCCCGAAGACTCGAGCCGTACCGGTAAAGAATTTCTGTTCCAAATCGTCGAAGAAGCGATTCGTGCCGGTGCGCGCGTCATCAACATTCCGGATACGGTAGGGTATTCCAACCCGTCCGAGTTTGGAGACCTTATAAAGGAAATCAGGAGTCGTGTCCCCAATATCGGGAAGGCCATTCTCAGCGTGCATTGTCACAATGATCTCGGTCTGGCCACAGCCAACACATTGGCTGCCATTCAGGCCGGTGCTCAACAGGTGGAAGTCACCGTGAACGGTGTGGGCGAGCGGGCCGGCAACGCCTCCCTTGAAGAGGTGGTGATGGCTCTAAAGACCCGGACCGATATTTACAATGCCGTCACCAATATCGATACCCGGGAAATCACGTCCAGCAGTCGTATGATCAGTCGGCTGATGGGAATGCCGATTCAACCTAACAAAGCGATCGTTGGAGCCAACGCCTTTGCGCATGAATCCGGTATTCATCAGGATGCTGTGATCAAGGACTCGAGCACCTATGAGATCATGACACCCGCAGATGTGGGACTGGACTCCAACCAGATCGTGCTCGGACGCCACTCCGGCCGCCATGGTCTAAAAAAACGCCTGCAGGATCTGGGATATCAGCTCTCTGACGATGAACTGAACCGTGTCTATGACCGTTTCTTGGATGTCGCCGACAAGAAAAAGGAGATCTTTGAAGAAGACCTGCTTGCACTTATCGCCGGTGAAGGCGGGGTTCAGGATATCTGGACATTAAACTATTTTCACATTTTAAGCGGTAACAAAGCCGTCCCCACAGCGACCATTTCTCTTAAATATGAGGGGCAGGACTATCAGGAGGCCGCCGTTGGAGACGGACCTGTGGATGCCGCCTATAAGGCCATCGACAAAATCGTCCAATCCTCTGTCCGACTGACGGATTACGCCCTGCACGGCGTTACCGGCGGAAAAGATGCCATGGGAGAAGTTATTGTTCGGGTGGAGCAGGGCCAGCGTCAATATCTCGGTCGTGGAGCCAGCACCGATGTCATCGAGGCCAGTATTATGGCATATGTAAATGCGTTAAATCGCGTCTTTACCGCGATGGTCAATAAAAAAGAGAAAGCG
>CAYPUH010000069.1:0-7022 GCA_964413725.1 uncultured Cytophagia bacterium | reverse complement strand
GCGCTACAATGAGCAAAGTATATCAAATAGCCGTCCTGTCGGGTGATGGCATCGGACCAGAAGTCACCGCTGAGGCAATCAAAGTACTCGAGGCCGTTGCCGATGTCGCCGGCCTTTCTTTCGAATGGCAGTACGCCCGTGTAGGCGGGGCTGCACTCGCAGAGGGACAAGATGCACTGCCGGATACGACTCTCGAAACCTGTCTGGCCAGTGACACCGTACTTCTCGGTGCCATAGGCGATCCCCGCTTCGATTCTCTTCCCAGCGATCGCCGACCCGAACGAGGCTTGCTGAAACTGAGACAGGAACTCGGACTCTATGCCAATCTTCGTCCCGCACGCGTCTATCCCGGCCTTGTCTCGGCATCGACGCTAAAAGCTGAGGTGGTAGAAACGACCGATCTGTTGATTGTACGGGAACTGACCGGAGGGATTTACTTTGGCTCGCCACGCCACACAGACGGTAACACCGCTCTTAACACTATGATTTACACCCGACAGGAGATCGAACGAATCGCCCACATTGCCTTCCAGGCGGCTGAAAAGCGTTCCGGACGTCTGACCTCGGTGGACAAGGCCAATGTGCTTCAAGTATCACAACTGTGGCGTCAAGTGGTCTCTGACATTCATAAGATCTATCCCGACGTCGAGCTCTCGCATATGTATGTGGACAATGCGGCCATGCAGCTTATCCGAAATCCACAACAGTTTGATGTCATCCTCACCGGCAATATGTTTGGTGATATCCTGAGCGACGAAGCGGCCATGATTACCGGCTCTTTGGGGATGCTCCCCTCCGCAAGCCTGGGCGACTCTCATTCGCTCTACGAACCGGTGCACGGGTCTGCGCCCGACCTGGCCGGCCAGGGCAAGGCCAATCCCATCGCCACTATCGCCTCCGCCGGGATGATGCTCAGACACGCGTTTGACCTGCACAGAGAAGCAGACGCTCTGGACCAGGCCATTGCCGACACGCTCTCTTCCGGAGCCCGCACAGCGGACCTGGCCAGCCAGGGTGATACGACCCTCAGCACCCGGGAAATCGGATCTCGAATCGCAACTACCGTACACTCGATCCTAACAGGACAACAACATGACTGACACAGACCATAACCTGGATTCCGGAACCGTTACCACTCCCCGCGGATTTACCGCCAGTGGTGTCCGGTGTGGATTAAAGAAAAAACGACCCGATCTTGCGGTCGTCGCCAGTGAATATCTGGCCACCGCTGCCGCTCTCTTTACCACCAACACCCTTCGGGCGGCTCCCATACAGCTAAGCCAGGACCATATCCGCACGGGACATGCAAAGGCTATTGTGATCAATAGCGGCAATGCCAATGCCTGTACCGGTGAACAAGGACTTGAAGATGCGCGGACCATGGCACGAATCGCTGCTGGCAGGATTTCCTGTTCCACAGAGGATATCCTGGTGGCCTCCACAGGCGTTATCGGTCATTACCTGCCCATGGATATCGTAACAGCCGGCATTCAATCGGGGATCGCATCCCTGTCGTCCAAAGGAGGTCAGGACGCAGCCCGGGCCATCATGACCACAGACACCGTAGCCAAACATGTCTCCGCCCGTATGGACCTGAACGGTCATCAGGTGACCATCGGCGCGATGGCCAAAGGCAGTGGAATGATCGAACCCAACATGGCAACCATGATAGGCGTGGTGACCACCGATGCCGCCATTTCACCGGAGCGCTGTGATCAGGCTCTTCGGAGCTGCTGTCGCTCCACACTGAACGCGCTGACCATCGACGGAGAGATGAGTACCAATGACTGTGTTTTCCTGCTGGCCAACGGCGCGTCGGGAATGCCCATGATCACGGAACGGGATGAACACTATAACCGGTTCTGCACGCTCCTGCAGACGGTCCTCGCAGAATTAAGCCGCAAAATCGCCATGGATGGTGAAGGCGCGAGCCGCGCCATCTCGGTGACGGTGCGGAACGCTTATACCACAGCCCAGGCCGAACAGGCGGCTCGGGCTGTAGCCAACTCTCTTCTGGTCAAGACAGCCATTTATGGCAAAGACCCCAACTGGGGCCGCGTCATCTCGGCGGTGGGCGCCTCCGGCGTCTCCCTGAATCCCGAGGCCCTGTCCGTCCGGTTTGCCGGTATCCCCGTCGTCCTCGGCGGTGCAGCCTGTTCATATTCCAGAGACCACATGGATCAGGCTCTGGGAGACGAAACCATTACCATCACTGTTGAACTGGGCAGTGGTAACGCGTCTGCCCGGATCTGGACCTGTGACCTCACCCACGACTATATCACCATCAACGCAGAATACACCACATAAGGAGGAATCGGACGTGTTATTTTCCAAAAAAATCGTCTTCATCGGCGCAGGCAACATGGGAGAAGCCCTGCTGGGCGGTTTGATAAACGGTGAATTGACTCACGCTCAGAATATCGTCGCTGCTGATGTCCGTCCCGAACGCCTCGAGGAAATCCATGAGAAATGGGGCGTCAGAACCACGAGCAACAACAACGAAGCGGTCGTCGAGGCAGATATCATCGTTCTCGGCGTCAAACCCCAGATGATCTCTTCCGTGCTGGAATCCCTGAAAGAGAGTATCCATTCCGAACAACTGATCATCTCGATTCTGGCAGGTATCAACACCGCCACCATCAACAAATTGATCGGAAAAAACAATCCGGTGATACGCGTCATGCCCAACATGCCCGCCGTAGTGGATGCCGGGGCCTCGGGTATGTGTCTGGGAGGACAGGCCACCGAGATTCATAAAGAGCTGGCCACTCAGATTTTGCAGGCTGTGGGCACCGTCCAGATCGTGCAGGAAGACCAGATGGATGTGGTGACCGGTCTCAGCGGAAGCGGTCCTGCCTACATCTGTATGATTATCGAAGCCCTCACCGATGGCGGCGTTATGATGGGATTGCCACGCGATGTGGCCACAAACCTGGCCATTCAGACCGTCCTCGGATCGGCCAAACTCGTACAGGATACCGGAATCCATCCGGCCGTACTGAGAGATCAGGTGACCACCCCGGGGGGGACCGCCATTGCAGCCACCAAAGAACTCGAAACGCACGGACTGCGTCCCATGCTGATTCGCGCCGTGGAAACAGCCACCCTGAAATCACGACAGCTGCGCCAGATGGCGGACAAGAGACAGCAGGACAATGACGAATAATCATCACCCCGTTCAACCTGGATTCTGTGATAAAAAAATCCGGTTACTATTCATTATGTGTAACATTTCGCCGGCGGGGATCGTTTTACCCATGTGGTAGCAATATCATCTTGAACAATTTGGGGATTTGGTGCCCGACACCGAATCAGGATTAAAAACAGGATAAATTCATGCCAGAAACACTATACATCATCAAGGAGACCTTAATCAATGAATGTCGGACTATTGGGTGTCACCGGCTATACCGGGGAGGAGCTGGTGATGCTACTGGAACGGAATGCCTCAATTCACTTATCCTTTGCGACATCGGAACATCAAGCCGGTTCCAACCTCGGAACCCTGTACCCTACCCTTTCCCGTTTCCGCGACGTTCCAATCCTCGCCGCCCGTGAGGCGGCAGATATTCCCGTTGATCTCGTTTTTCTCTGTCTGCCGGCCGGTGAATCCGCCGCCCGCGCTCAACCCTTTATCGAAAAAAACTCCCGGGTAATCGATCTGGGTGCTGACTTTAGATTTCAATCTCCGTCAGTCTATGAACAGTGGTACAAACAACCCCATCCCTGTCCGGAGCTTTTGCAACAGACCGTGTATGGACTCCCGGAATGGAATCGGCAGCAGATCAGAGACGCTCTGATTGTCGGCAATCCCGGCTGTTACCCAACCAGCGTTTTGCTGGCACTCCTGCCCCTTCTCAAAGCCAGAGTGGTCAGGGACGCACCCGTATTGATCGATGCCAAATCAGGAATCTCCGGGGCGGGCAAAAATCCCACTGCGACGACGCATTTTATACAGGCCCATGACAATGTCTGTGCCTATAAAGCGGGACGTATCCACCGCCACGTGGGTGAAATCGAAGACCAGTGCCGGAAACTGATGCCCAATCCACTAAAGACTGTCTTTACTCCGCACCTGGTCCCCATGAAGCGGGGAATTTTCTCCAACATCCTGGTTGAAACCGACAGGGATATCCAGTCAGAAGAGGTCAACCAGATTCTGGCAGACACCTATGCGAATGAACCGTTCATCAATATCCTGGATCACATTCCTGCGACACGACAGGTGGAACGGTCAAATTATTGCTTTATCCATGGACAACGAATCCAGGAGACGGACTTTATTCAGCTGTTTTCCGCCATAGACAATCTGGGAAAAGGAGCGAGCTGGCAGGCGGTTCAAAACATGAATATCATGTTTGGATGGGAGGAAACCAAAGCATTATGGATATGAAACCACGAATTCTGATCAAGCTGGGAGGACGGGCCTTCGACCATCAGCACGGATACCGGTCCCTGGCACGAGCCATCAACACCTTGCGGTCTCACGATGTGATTATCGTTCACGGCGGTGGCTCAGAGATATCCAAAGCGCTGCGAGAAGCGCACCGGGAGCCCCGATTTATCGATGGGTATCGAATCACAGAAAAGGAAGACATCGATATCGTCGAAGACGTCCTGTCCCATCGGGTCAATGGCCGAATCGCACGGGATCTTACCACCCATGGTCTGGTCTGTCAACAGCTTTCGGGAAAAACCAATGGGCTGTTTCAGGTTCGTCCCCTGAGCCGCAACGGGATTGATCTGGGATTTGTCGGCGAAATCGAACACGTCACACCCACCTGCGTGATCGATGCCCTGGATTACGGTCGGGTACCCGTGGTGTCTCCCATATCTGCCGATCCCACAGGCAACAGCTATAATGTTAACGCGGACAGCGCGGCAGCAGCCCTGGCCGTGGAATCTCGATGCACGGATTTGGTCTTTTTTACCGATGTCCCCGGCATCCAGGTCGCAGGCGTTCTCACCCATGCCCTTTCCGTACAGGATGCAAAAGGCCTCATCGACCAACAGGTAATCAGAGACGGGATGGTGGCCAAGATAGAATCCGCTTTCAAAGCACTGGAGGGGGGGGTGTGCCGAGTCCATATTACCTGCTGGCAACATGACCAGACACTTTCCCAGATTATCCATAAAGCCACCACAGGAACAACAATACAAAAGGACAAAAAATGAACGCGCAAGAATGGATTGAACTGGAACAGAACGTATTGCTGCATACCTATAGCAGACCCGATTTTATCGCCTCACACGGGGAAGGGGTTTATCTGGTGGACACGGACGGACATCGATACCTGGACTGCGTTTCCGGCATTGCCGTCAATGCATTGGGCTATGGATATCCGGCCGTCGTCGATGCTCTCACAAAACAGGGAAAGAAACTGTGGCACTGCTCCAATCTGTATTTCACGACACCTCAGATACAACTGGCAAAACGACTCACCGACTTGACCTTCGCCGACAAGGTGTTTTTTACCAACTCTGGCACCGAGGCCATAGAGGGGGCGATAAAATTCGCAAGAAAATGGGGTCGGCAGAACGATCGGGATCGGTTTGAGATCATTTCGTTTCATCACTCTTTCCACGGTCGGTCTTATGGTGCCCTCTCGGCCACCGGCCAGTCAAAATTCTGGGCCGATTTTGGTCCCATGCTGCCCGGATTCCGTTTCGCAGAGTACAATGATATCGAATCTGTAAAAAACGCCATCACAGACCAAACATGTGCTATCTTGGTGGAACCCATTCAGGGCGAGAGCGGCGTGCTGCCTGCGGATCCGGCATTTCTACAAGAGTGTCGCACAGTGGCAGATGAGCACGATCTGCTTCTCATTCTCGATGAAATTCAATGCGGCCTGTCGCGAACAGGGTGGTTCTGTGCTCATGAAACAAGTTCGGTCACGCCGGACATCATGACCATCGCCAAACCCCTGGCCGGAGGTCTGCCCCTTGGCGCTGTCCTGCTCACAGACCGGGTCGCCCACCTCATCGCGCCCGGACAACATGGTACCACGTTTGGTGGCGGCCCCCTGACCTGTCACATCGCAGACACGATTGTTCAAACACTCAGTTCCCCAGAATGCCTCCATCATGTGCGGCGTATGGGAGAGAGATTTAAAGAGGGGTTTCTGTCGCTTCAACAACACAACACCCAGATCCAAGAGGTACGCGGCCGTGGCCTCATGCTGGGAGTACAAATGGAGGCCGATCCAACTGACCTTATCGACATCTGCCGCCAAAACGGACTTTTGGTGTGCAAGGCCGGACGAAATACCATCCGGTTTTTGCCCGCGCTGATCATCGGTGAGTCCGAGGTGGACGCGGCTCTGGATTTGTTCGGACAATCCCTGAAAGAGAGTGGACAACAATGATACGAAAAGCCAAAATAAAGGATGTACCCGATATCGTCAAGCTGGTCAATGTCTATGCACAACGCGATGAAATGCTGCCGCGCTCCAAAACACAGGTCTATCAATCCCTGCGCGATTTTGTGGTCATCGTGGACGATGAAACCGTCATTGGTTGTGGCGCCCTGAATATTATCTGGGAAAACCTCGCCGAAGTCCGGTCTCTGGCCGTCGCTCCCGACTACACGGGCAAGGGGTGGGGACGACAAATAGTGGAATACCTGCTCGAAGAAGCACAGGTGCTGGAAATACCCCGCGTATTTACTTTGACCTATAAGCCAGGCTTTTTTGAAAAACTGAGCTTTGATCTGATAGAAAAAAAGCACCTTCCCCACAAGGTGTGGAAGGACTGTATCAATTGCCCCAAATTTCCGGATTGTAACGAAATCGCACTCATCCGTCAGATAGAACTCTGACCGGACCCGATACGGCTTATCAAGGAATCGAGGCGAGGATGCAGATCAAATGCTTGCCGATACCGCAGAAGGGTGTGTTCGTCCGCCATCCCTTCCTCCGTAAAGATGCCATCGAACCAATTGACCGGGGTCTCTTCAAAGTAAACATTTCGACAGGATACGGTCACCGGCCGCTCGGTCCAGATCTCATTCAGAGGATGTC
>CAYPUH010000068.1:0-16253 GCA_964413725.1 uncultured Cytophagia bacterium | reverse complement strand
ATAATCATCACTGTCTGATTTTCTTGGGGATTCGGTGCTTCGCACCGAATCAAGGGTAGAGTATCACTCAAATTATATACATAATAAACATCTGGATAGCAAAAACTACTTGTAACCCGTTCCCGGAATGCCAAAATTCTGCTCTGTATAACAATTTTGGGTTCAAATGTTGTGGATCCAGGTGTGTTTTTGTATAGCTGAAATAACGTCTGCACGGTTTAACCCGGCGCATTTGACACCGTCCGCACGTTCACATACCAGCACTATGAGAAAACGAGGAGATGGAATGCGACCCGATCATCGTTGTAGAACCGGTCTGTTCGTCGTTTTGATGACGAGTATGATGGTCACGGGACTCCTGGCACAAAAGAGTGTCACGCCCCCCGTGGACCCGCCCGGTGTGATCATCGACCAGAGTCCGGATCCCGAGAACATCTTTTTGGGTTGTCCGAGTATTGTCATTTTACCCAATGGCGACTATGTGGCCTCTCACAGCTGGTTCGGTTCCGGTACCCCGAACAATGAATCCGTGATCTTTCGTTCCGCAGACCGTGGTGAATCCTGGCAAGAGCGCTGCACGTTGAGCGGGCAATGGTGGTCGACTCTGTTTGTCGTCAATTCGTCCCTCTACATCATGGGTGTGAACGGCCGCTATGGCGATGTGGTGATCCGCCGGTCCGAAGATGATGGCGCCACCTGGACGAGCCCGGAAACGGAAACATCCGGTCTGCTCCTGACCGGCAGCCGGTTCCATTGCGCACCGGTGCCCGTGGTCATACATGACGGCCGGATCTGGAGGGCGTGCGAAGACAATACCGGTGACTGGGGAACCGGATTTCGCGCGTTCATCATGTCCGCACCGGTGGAATCGAATCTGCTGCACGCGGAGAACTGGACGGTGAGCGAAACACTGAGCTGGGGAGAGTGGGATCCCTATGGCGGATTTCTTGAGGGCAATGCGGTTATCACTCCGGAAGGAGAGATGGTGGACATTCTTCGGGTGCATGAGCCGAAAATGGGGGGAATAGCTGCGCTGATCAACGTATCTCCGGACGGAGAACACCTGACGTTTGACCCGGACACAGGATTCATCGGGTTCCCGGGTGGATGCAAAAAGTTTACGATCCGGTATGATGAGACCTCGGGACGATACTGGTCCCTGACCAACTGGGCGCAGGACAAGGACCGGGACCGTGCTCTCAATGTTGAACGTCAACGAAACACCCTCGCACTCACCTCTTCCCGGACGCTGCGTGACTGGGAGGTACAATCCGTTGTTCTTTACCATCCGGATGTGCGCACGGTTGGATTTCAGTACGCCGACTGGCAGTTCGACGGAGACGATCTCATCGCCGTCAGTCGCACCGCATTCGGAGATGCCCCCAACTGCCATAATGCCAATTATTTCACGTTTCACCGGATCGAGGCGTTCCGTGACCGATCGATGCAGGATTCACCTTTGAATGCAACAAAGAACTGATCGCCAACAATTTGAGAGAGCCGGTTCCCTGCATTGGGACGGATCCTGGTTGGGGTATCACTCTTGTCTGGAATAATCAAGCCCTATAAATACAACCAGAGATCACCGAGGCACACACAGAAAAAAGGAAAGACTCTGCAATGAATCACAGGCTTCTGATCAGACCCGAGACAGATGCTGATAGTGATGCGATCACCGAGGTGACGGCTGCTGCCTTTCAGGATATGGAGTTCAGCGATCAGATGGAACCGTTTGTCATTACGGGACTGCGTGCGGCTGGAGCTCTGACGATCTCTTTGGTGGCGGAGAGGGATGACCGTGTGGTCGGACATATCGCCTTTTCTCCGGTGACGCTGTCGGATGGCACGCCAGATTGGTTCGGTCTCGGACCGGTCTCGGTGTTACCGGCATCACAACGGCAGGGCATTGGAAAAGCCCTGATCCGTGAAGGTCTGTCGCGGTTAAAGGCTCTAAAGGCCCGGGGATGTTGTCTCGTGGGACATCCCGAGTATTACAGGAGGTTTGGCTTTAAAAACGTTTCCAGCCTTGTATACGAGGGCGTACCGCGGGAGGTCTTTTTTGTCCTCTCCTTTGATGGCCATATACCTCACGGCACGGTAACGTTTCATCCGGCGTTCAAGGCGGAAGGTTGACCATTCGCTTTACATTCTTTATAAATATTCATATATTCCCACCGGCGTTTCTCCGTGGTCTGTGGTCCTTTTTCAGGATGTGGCAATTCCAGTTTAGACAAGAGTCCTGGCACTCTGGATAAAATAGTTTCAATCTTTTTATTTATTTTAGTTCAAAACAACACAACCTGTCTCTTGCGATACGGAAAATCTGTTCGATGGCTCCCTTTAATCTGGTCACACTGATTTTTTTACTCGGCGCCACTCAGGGTGTTTTTCTGGCTGTGCTGTTGTTCAACAAGCCGGGAAACAAAACCGCCAACCGCTTACTGGCGTTGCTGATGATCGCCTATTCGGCGTTTATCGCCGAGGCTGCCCTCTCCCGAACCGGATTGGGGTATAATTTTCCACATTTATTGGGGCTGGCTGCCGGAGCCATCTTTTTGGTGGGACCCCTTCACTATTTGTATGGCCGGTCGTTGATCTCTCCCGAGTTTTCTGTTCGTCGTTTTCATCTGCTCCATTTCCTGCCGTTTGTGGCTTTTTATGGGGCTCTGTTGTTTCCCTATTATCTGCTCAGCGGCGCGGAAAAAATCGCCTTTTTCCAAAGCCTCGAAACACAAGGCCCGCCTCCCCTGATACTGTTTTTCGGCTGGATGGTCCTGGTGCAGGGTGTTGTCTATTTGATGTTGACTCTGCAACTGCTCAAAATTCATACCCGCCGCATCAAGGATGCCTTTTCTTCGGTGGACAAGGTCAATTTGCGCTGGTTGAAAAATATCACTCTCATGTCCCTGGCGCTATGGGGATTGGGACTGGTGATCGAATTTCTACAGCTTTTCGATATCGCGCCTCTCTTTGATCTCTCAGTGCCGGTAACGGCGGCCCTGCTGATCTATGCTATGGGCTATCTCGGCCTGCGGCAGCCGGAGATCTTTTCCGGTACCAGTGGACTGAAAGAATTCAAGTATCAGCGATCGGGATTGACACCGGAAAGGGAGCACGATCTGCATGAAAGACTGGTTCGGTTCATGCAGACGAAAAAGCCATTCACAGACTCGGATATTAAACTCGGACAACTGGCCCAACTTCTGGCCACGTCGCCCAATCATCTTTCCCAGGTGATCAATACAAAGTGTCAGCAAAACTTTTTCGATTTTATCAACCGCTACCGTATCGAGGACGCCAAGCGCCTCTTGCTGGATCCGGACCACCAACAGATGACATTGTTGTCCATTGCCTATGACGTTGGCTTTAACTCAAAATCCGCATTTAACGCCGCCTTTAAAAAACATGCCGACATGACCCCGTCACAGTTTCGCAACACTGCCCAGATGTAATGCTGTCTGTATTCATCCTGGTACAATATTCTCTGCTCATTTCACCCCCACACTCAATCCCGAGCGTCGTTTTCTCCTGCCCAGCTCTACACTCTAATCTCAGTTGTGATTTTGTACCTCACCCATCCGGCTTTCAAATTCCTCAACAAAATATTTCCATTTGGGGTAGAAAAACAGGTCCTGACGTGTAGGATAGGTCGAATCCGCCTTGTTTTTTGGGTATCTTTTGCACGAATACTGAACAGATAGTGTACCCAAACAAGGATCCGCACCACACCATGCATTCTATACTTGTCCTGTCAACTTATGTGATTCTTATGGGAGCGGTTCAAGGTCTCTTTTTTGCCCTGCTGCTCCTGACCCTGAGACAAGGCCGCGTCCCCGCGAACCGGATTCTGGCCGTTTTTCTGTTCCTGGCCTCGATAGGGTTTATTTCTGTATCCGGCCTGTTTATAACTAAAAATCTTGCTATACTCCCGATTTTCCGTCTGTGCATGTTGACGACCCTGTGTCTGCTGCCCTTGTTCTATTTCTATGTCAACACACTGATCAATAGACGGTTCCGATTGTCCCGACGACACCTGCTGCATTTTATCCCCATTTTAATGATCGCTGTAGCGGTGGTGCTTTTAAGTGGTCCGGATTATGACCTTTCTTCCCTGTTCACACAACCACCCGACACTCATCTGGCAGCGGTGCGCAGCCTTTGGATCCTATACGCGGTACCTTATGTGGTCTCTATTTTTCTGCTGTTAAAGAGCCATGACCTTCACATCAGAACAGCTTTGAGATGGGATAAGACCCTTGAAGAGAGCGGGCTCTATCTTTACAGCGTCCACGTCTGGGTGCGCACTCTGCTGGTGGCCTGCTGTCTTTACTGGGTCGTGAGTTTCGCGACTCTGTTTTTCCGCCGCATCCCGGCCATCGATGCGGCTGTCGCCCTGGTTTCCACCGGGATGATCTATCTGCTCGGTCTTTTGGGCATGCGGAACCCCGAATGTTTTTTCCAGACAGAGAGGCCTGCAGAGAACATGAACAGGTCGACAATACAAAATTGATTCGTTCCGCTGATTTTAAATATTTAGCGATTTGAAAAATGAAAGGAGAAAACATGCAGTCATTACAGACTCGGACAACCACACTCTGCATCCTCTCAAAACGGGTATTGTTTCAAGGGTTGCTTTGTCGGATGGGTATCTTTGGGTTGAGTGGTTTCGTGCTACTTGGATCGGGGAGCCTATTTGCACAGAAAGAGGCATCCCGGACTGTTTCGACACGCTTCCAGGTTGTACTCGATTCGCTGTGCACGGCTCACCATCTACCCGGAGCCACCGCTGCATACATTCTGCCGGATGGAACAACGGAGGCGGTGGCGAGTGGATTTGCCGATATGGAAACAGGTGTTCCCATGACGCCGCATTCGCGAATGCTGGTGGCAAGCATCGGCAAGTCCTTTGTCGCGGCCACAGTACTTGCTCTGGTTCAGGAAAAAAAACTGAGCCTAGACGCTCGCGTTTCGACCTGGCTCGGTGATCGTTCCTGGTTTCCCCGTCTGGCAAATCACAATCGCATTACACTGCGCCAGTTGCTGAATCACACCTCGGGAATCGCCAATCATGTGGAACAGGACGCCTTTGCCCGAGATCTGAGGAGGCGCTGGCGTCAGATTGGAAACCCGTTCACTCCAGAGGAGCTCATCTCCTATGTGCTGGACCTGCCGTCCCGGTTCGAGCCTGGCGAGGGGTGGGCTTATAGCGATACCGGTTATATTCTGGTCGGCCTCATCATCGAGACGGTGACCGGACAGAGTTATGAACAAGAGGTCACCCGACGGTTTCTGACGCCTCTGGCACTGAACCTCACGGAACCTTCGGATCGCCGAAAATTCGCCGGACTCGCAGCGAGCTATCTGTCTGCTGAAAATGTCTTTGGTCTGCCGGAGAAAACCACAGTCTCTGAGGGCGTGATGGCCTGGCATCCGGGTATCGAATGGACCGGAGGCGGACTGGTCAGTACACCCCGGGATCTGGTGCGATGGGCGAAGGCGCTTTTTGAAGGCCGTGCCCTGTCAGGACCGTATCTGGAGGATCTGTTACAGCCGGTGCCGGTGAGCAGTGAGCGACCGGGAGTGTTTTACGGGCTCGGAGTGACCCTGCGGGAAAATGGTTTGCAGCGACCGGTATATGGCCACAAGGGATGGATTCCCGGCACTGTGTCCAGCTTGTGTTATTATCCACAACAACAATGTGCCATCGCCATCCAGATCAATACGGATGTCGGTATGCTCGGTGCCTCGTCCAACGTGCTGGAAAGCATCGAGACCCAACTGGCTCGCGTTGTCCTGGATACACGTTAGCCGGCTTTATGATCCCAGACAACAACTGGCTTGTATGACCCAATGTGTTGAGAATGTCACGTTGATCTCGAGCCGCTAAATGGATAGATGTAATAGACAAACTCTAGGAGGAGAACGTTATGATGAACTCTGTCAAATTCAAACCCGGACTTTATTTTGCCATTGTGTTTCTTGTCAGCTATACCTTGTGGTTTTCCGGTGCCTATACCAGCTTCCAGGAGGCGAACAACGGCGAACATATGTTCTTTTTGTTGCCCGGACTGCTGACACCGTTTCTGGTGTCTCTGGTCATGATGCTGTTTTCCGGACAGAAGGATTATAAAAAAGAATATGTTGGTCGTCTTGTGAATCTGGGACGGTTCCGACTCGACATGCTACCCGCGTTTCTCTTTATCCTGCCTGTGGCGGTTCTGATTTCAATCGCTATCTCTACGCTGTTCGGCGGATCCTCGGATCAGTTTCAGTTCAGTGAGGACTTTTCGTTTTCGACCGGCTTTGTCCCCGTGCTGGTGTTGCTCCTGCTCGCAGCGACCTTTGAGGAGATGGGATGGCGAGGCTATGCCTTTGACAGTCTGCAAAGCCGCTATACGATATTTACCGCATCTCTTCTTTTTGGCATCCTCTGGTCCCTGTGGCATCTGCCTCTGGTTTTTGTCAAGGATTCGTATCAATACGAAATTCTTCATCAAAATCCTGGCTATGCGCTCAACTTTTTTGTCGCCATCGTCCCCATGGGCATCCTCAGCAGCTGGATTTGGATCAAAAACCGGAAAAGCATTATTGCAGCTGTCCTGTTTCATTTTTTCACCAATTTCTGGAATGAAGCCTTTGTCATGACGCAACAGACAAAGTGTATTGAGACCGGGGTTCTGACTTTTATCGCCATTGCGATTATCGTCTATGATAAAGATCTGTTTTTCGCAAGAACCCATCTGGTAGGGAGGGAAACCCAATGCAAATGACATCAACCCAAACCCGACGCCTATTTGTCCGTGCCACTCTTTTCATCGGAGTCCTGATCACCGCCGGTTATGGAACGGAAATGCTGGTTCAATTTATTACGACACCCTTTAGCGTTGAGATCAAAGAGATCCTCATCTCGGGTATCAGTCTGGAATTCGCCTGGACGACTCTGCTGCTCTGGGCTCTGTTCAAGCCGTTTGACCGCCGGCACGTCTTGTTGTTTACTGCGATCGCAATGCTGGCCACGAATAGTCTGTACAGCTTCAATCAGATGCTTTTTTCCGGTAGCAGTATTGGCACGGTTGCACTCAATCTGACGGCAGGGATGGTATTTTCAGGTTTATTCGTCTTGGCATTTGTCCTTGCCAGACCCAAATCCATGATATCCTAAGGAGAAGATCATGTCTATAACTCGTTTGTTTTCAGTGTGTAAATGTCAATTGTTAAATGTTACCCAAAAGGAGAGTATTATCATGTTGAAACATTCATCTGTATTGTTTCTGTTATTGAGCCTCATCATCACCGCCATGTCGCAGGCATCACCTCTCACTCAGGTTGTCAAGGGTCGTGTGGTGGATGCACAGAGCAAAGCCGGATTGATCGGTGCCAATGTGGTCGTGGTCGGCACCGACCTGGGAGCAGCTACAGATTCAGAGGGTACCTTTCACATCCCCCGGGTCCCGGTGGGCCGTCATACCCTCAAAGTCATGTACATGGGATATCAGAGCCTGATCATTCCCGAGGTGCTGGTGGGTTCTGCGAAAGAAGTCGAGGTGATGGCGGAACTCGAGGAAAAAATACTTCAGGGAGAGGAAATCATCGTCACTCCCGAGATCGACAAAAATCGGCCTCTTAACACCATGAGCACGGTCAGTGCCCGTTCGTTTTCGGTGGAGGAAACGCAACGCTATGCCGGGGGTTTTGATGATCCCGCCCGACTGGCTTCCAGCTTTGCTGGGATTACATACGGCAATGCGCAGGACAATGCCATCATCATCCGGGGCAACGCGCCCAAGGGGTTGCTGTGGCGCCTGGAGGGGGTCGAGATCGGTAATCCCAATCATTTTCCGGACGGTAATGTGCTGGGCGGTGGTTTGTTTACCATTTTCAGCAGTCAATTGCTGGCCGATTCAGATTTCATGACCGGTGCGTTTCCAGCCGAGTATGGCAATGCTCTGTCCGGTGTCTTTGATATGAAACTGCGCAACGGCAACAGCAACCGGCGAGAATGGACGGTGCAGACAGGACTGATGGGACTCGATTTTGCGGCGGAAGGCCCTTTCAGCCAGACCGGCAATGCCTCTTATCTGGTCAATTATCGCTATTCCACCATCGGACTGCTCACCGATCTCAATGCCATCGATACCGAACAGGAACTCAATTATCAGGATCTCTCGTTCAAACTCAATGTTCCCACCCGGAATGCCGGTACGTTTTCCCTGTGGGGCATCGGCAGTTCGGACCGTCCGGTTGAAACCGAAGAACCCGACCCAACCAAATGGGAACACGACTGGGATCGGCTCAAATACGAGGCCAGATTCCGCGTGGGCGCGCTGGGACTGAATCACAAAGCGGTTCTCGGACGATCCACGTTTATCAACTCCACCCTGGCTCTGACCGCCGAGGATGTGGAATATGACCTGGACCGGCTGGATGATGATCTGACCCTGTATCAGAACGAGTACATTGACAGTTATAACGGCAAGCTCGTCCTCACCTCGACCGTGAACCACAAATTCAGTTCCAGAGTCTCCACCAGCAGTGGCTTTGTCTGGAATCACCTGTTTTATAATATGGACCTGAAATCGACTGTGGATGATGTGCCAGAGACCTATCAGACCTTTGTGGATGAAACCGGGAACAGCCAGCACCTGCAGGCCTTTACCCAGATGCAGATTGGACTCTCTCCCGAGTTGAAAATGAATGCCGGCCTGCATCTGGAATATCTTGCTCTCAATAAAAATGTGTCGCTCGAACCGAGGCTCGGACTGAGCTGGACACCAAATCCGCGTCATATGCTCAGTCTGGGATATGGACTCCACAGTCAGATGGAGAATATTCGCTATTATCTGGCCAAACGGGAAACCGGGTTAGGGATGGAACAACCCAACAAGAATCTGGATTTTACCCGTGCGCACCATCTCGTCCTCGGGTATGATTTCCAGGTCACCCGCAACACCCGTATAAAGATCGAGCCCTATTATCAATCTCTCTATGATGTGCCGGTCCGGCCAGGAGATTCCTTTTCCTTTATCAATTTAAAGGATGAACGCTATTTCAACGATCCGCTGGTCAACGAGGGAACCGGAACCAACGTGGGTATCGATTTTACTCTGGAGAAATTTCTCAGCAACCAGTACTATTATCTTCTCACCGCTTCGGTTTTTGATTCCAAATATACCGGCGGGGATGGTATCGAACGGGACAGCCGGTATAACCGGAATGTTGTGGTCAACGCGCTGTTTGGCAAGGAATTCACGGTGAAACGGAACAATATTCTGGGTGTCAATTTCCGTCTGACCTATATGGGTGGAGAGCGGATCAGCCCGGTGTTGCGCGATGCGTCGCTGGCCGCCAAACGGGTCATCTATGACGAGACGCGTGCGTTTGAAGACCAGCTGGAGGCCAGCAACTATCTGGACGTCACCCTGACCTATCGGCTCAATCACAAAAATATTGCACACACGTTTGCCCTGCAGATCAAAAACTGTCTGTCCAGCGCCAATGATTATGGTTATATTTACAGTTACAAAGAGCAGGATTTAAAGCCGGACAAGATGGTGATTCTGCTGCCCTCGATCAGTTACAAGGCGGAATTCTAGCAATTTTTATTAGGTTGGGATGCTTCAATACACGCCGGAGCCGGAGCGCTTTAAGACTTTTGTTTTCTTGAGCGGCTCCGGCTCTGGCTTTCGCATGTTCGGTGAGCGACCGGACCGTATGCCGGTCTTGTGCACGATTGTCTCTCACGGCTTTTCCCAAAGGCGAAAGCCAGGATCCTGCGCCGGCTCCGCGAGCCTCCTCGGTCGCAAAAGACGCTCCCTGCGGGGTCTCGCTCCGCAGCATTTGGTATAAACCACCCCACGTTTATCCGCTTGATAAACCGGATACTAGAGTCCGCCGCCAAACGGTATTCTTTCTATCTGATCAAAACCAGTTTTCGCTGTTGCTGCCAGCTGCCGGCCTGCAGGCGATAGAGATAGACGCCTGTGGGCAGGGCACCGGCGGTCCAGGATATGGAATGCTCGCCCCGTGTCATTATCTGATTATCGACAGGTCGGGCGACCTCACGTCCCCGCAGATCAAACAGGATCAGCGACACCGGGGCGGTTTCAGGCAGGGAGAAGCGGAATGTGGTTTGCGGGTTGAACGGATTGGGATGGTTCTGTTGTAATGAAAAACCGGTCGCACTCGAGGGAATATCTGTGTTTATGCCGGTGGCGGGGTCCCACGTCAACAGTCGTGTGTCGCCAGCCGGCAGGGCCCAGGTGAATTTGGGCACGCTGCTGATCCGTTTGCCGGTGATCGCATCCCGCACCAGCTGATCCACACCGCTATTGAATGGTAACGGTGGGTCTTGTACGGCATGGACGGAGATATAATTTTTAGAGGCCCAGACACTGGCATCATCGTCGGCGTAGAGATGCACATCTGTCAGACGCGCCAGCGCCCGCACCCATTCCGGGGTAATCTGGGGCGGGCCGATGAACACATCGATCCCTCTGTCGTCTCTTTCCCGCATGGCCACGGCCGGCGAGCCGTCGCTGTAGGTGGCCAGCACCTCTTCGGGTCTGGCGAATACGGAAAACAGTGGCCTGACGGGTTGATCCGGTCCCCACGGGTTTGTGAGACCGAGTTGATGTCCGCGATCCGTGGGCGTCGCCACGGCTGTATTTAGCTCTATCGGTCGGTGACGAAACCCGCTCACTTGTTGCATGGCGGGAATGTCCGTTTTTTCGGGCAGGATATACCCCGGCGCATAGCACCACACGCGGGTGACGCCCGGGGGACGCGTGTCGGCCAGGCGGTGTCGTTCTTGTGGCGTCAGCGCCCAGGCGGAGAGAAAAATTTGCAGCGGTGCGTCCACGGTGCCGGACAGCACGTCTTGCAGCATCATCTGTCCATAGGGGGTGCCGGAGCGTCCCAATGCCGTGCGGGCATTGCCGATAAGGTTTCGACCCACCACATCCGACCCGCCGGCCAGATGCAGGATGCTGTTTTCGTGGAGTATCGCGGCGATGGGGGGTTGAAAGGGGTGATCCCGGGAGCGCATCGCCCGGTCCAAAGGCTGCAGGTCCGTCATCACCTGCCACAGTTCCGGATCCGCGAACCAGCCACCAGGAGTGCCGGCCCCGTGGTCCATCCACCAGGTACCCAGACCGCGAATCGACGCCTGTGCCGTGTTGCGCAACAGTACTGACTGCGTCTGTTCCAGATCGTCGAGTCCGCCATGCTGTGCATGACTCTCGGCATTGCTATTCAGATAGGTGCGGGTGTCATCTTCGTTGAACCAGAGTTTGCCGGCGCGCAGTACACTCTCCACCGAACTCATCACCGGACCGGTTCCCAGCCAGTCCCGGTCGCGATAGGAGAAGGGGGCACACAGGATGTCGATATCCGGGGATTGTAACACTTTGGCCAGGTTGTAGTGACCGCTGGCAGCCGGACCCCTAAAGACGTAACCAAATTCATAATGATAGCCGTAGAAAAAGACCACCAGCTTGTTGCCACCTGTACCCCGCCGTGCAGCTTTAGCCAGCGTGAGGATAAAATCCGCCATCTCGTCCTGTAGAAAATGGTTAAAGCGAATTATTGCACCGTGTTGAGCCGGATCGAGCAACAAACTCTGCGCAGCGCTGCGTCGCGAGATCGGATCGGGGACAGGCGTACCGTTCCCGGCATACTCTTGCCAGGCCTGTTTCGTGGCCGTATCGTAGCCGCTGAGATCGGTCCAGCTGTCCTCGTAAAACCATTCGCCGGTATTCTGTCCACAGGGGTGAATGCCGGCAATATGATCCGGAAAAGTCTCGGTAAGGTGGCGGCAGACGCGTTCCAGGTGCGCAGCCGCATCGGCGCGATATTGCCGATGGGAAACAGACACTTTGGGACCTACCCGACCGTCGGTATAGACCATCAGGGCCTCGGGATGTTGATTCTTCCACCATGTGGGTGCATCCAGACTGACCCGCGGGATCAGCCAGGCATCCGGATGCGCGTCGAGGATACGCCGGCAGACCGAGTCGACAGGCCACCAGTCCGGCTCCTCACCCGGTGGTGCCCAGCAGTTGGCCACGTTAAAGGTGATAAACTTGACCCCGGCATCGCGGGCCATATCGAGCTCGGTCCAAAACGGGCCCGGATACCCGCCGATAGGGGTCCAGCTGTTCCGGACGTGATACACTGTGGGGGTGATGTCCCGTGCCGGGGTGGCACGGACACGAAAGGAACAGCGATAGGTCGTATGGGGACGGAGGAATTTGACATCGCTCCAGAAATGGAAATCCGGCCATTCGGTTCCAAAGGGTGGATCCGTGAGGCGGATATGGACGCTGGAATCGGCGATCTCGACCTGTCCCACCGTGTTGCGTTCATCCGGGGGCCAGATGTTCCACACCGGGTTAAAACCCTCCGGTGTGGCAAATGAGCCGGGGGGAAGGATGTCCTCTCCCGTGTCCAGCGCCACGATGCGCACATCCGCCAGGTCCACCGTGCCGGCTTTTTGCCCGAAACGAAAGTGCAGGGTGGCCCGGGCGTCTATGGACGGGGTGAAGGTAAAGGAGCGCTCCATCCACTCGGGTCCGGCCGATACCGATCCGAATCCCGGCTTGCCCCAGAACATTCGTGCCGCCACAGGACGCCCGTCCACGGCAATTTGTGGGCCGGCAGGTGTCTGGATAAGGTTAAAATCGGTTTCGGCCGTGGCGGTGGAGACGATAAACAAAACACACAGGATAAACCAGGGGAGAGGGGTGAATAGCATTTTCGTTTGATTCATATCGTTCTGGTGACGGGGTTTCATCGTGATAACACTCCTGACCAGGATCTGGTGGTCCGGCAGCCTGACCGGTTCCGGCTGATCCGTGGTCCGAACGGATGATGGGCGGTCTGTTCGTTTGGGTCCATCGAAACCGGACATGGTATGCAACCGGATTCCTTTTTCGCGGATCGTTTGCATTCTTAAGCGTAATGGGTATGCATAATGTAACAGAATATCCGGCTTTGCAAAGAGGAAAATCCTGACACAATGGACCGGATGAACAGGATCAACCAAATTATTGCAATATCTTTGACTCGCAAGGATTTGTCCATCCGGTATATCCTGTTGACCCTGTCTGATATACTTTTCCACATGAAGAGAATGAATGTAAACTTTATTTGGACAAAATTGACAAGAAGAGTATATTAAAAGGTGAGGTACCGGTACAGGTTCCAGCAAGACCGGAAAAAACTGATGGTGCTGTACAGCATTTGTTACGAAGCCTGGTAAACGAACGAATATGTCTTTTTATCAGACCGCTTCGAACGGTCCTGTAAATCAATGATACACAATCGGTCCAACACGATTCGTCTGCTGGAGCTATGGTGTTGTCCAGATAATTTGTTCACGATAGATATGAGGTGGCAGATATGAATGTTACCACCTTTTGGTTCGAGGCATTTGATGAAGACTGGAAAGGCGATCCGAACAATCCACAGGGAGCGGAAAAACATTGGGGCCTGTTTACCGTGGACCGAAAACCGAAACGGGTCATGCAGGACCTGCATCCCGATCTAAAGTGAAACAATCAGCCATCGTTCGGCAACCGGTGTTGTGTAACCGCTCTGTGTTTTTGTCGAGGATCGAATGTCAGACAGGATGGACGGGATCGACACGATATTTGGATATCCATACTCTCAAATTTCCGCCAGGGTGATCCTCCTATCGGTTTCAATCCCGCTGTGTGAGGAAATGTGGGCTTCATTGGGATGAAGGGATGTTTGGACAGGGCGGATCCCTTTGGCTTTGTGAGATCATAATGATTTGTTTTTTGGGGAGGGAAACCATCATGACCAAGCCGTCATCCATACCATCCATTTTGTGGATCGCCATCATCAGTCTGGCGCTGTTTAGCCTGTTTCACCTGATCATCGGATTTTCACATCCCGTTCAGTTTGTTTCTTTGGCCGTGAATATCCTTCTGATCATCGGATTCTACCATCTGCAAAAATGGGCCTATGTTCTCGCCATTCTCGCATCGCTTCTCACCCCTGCCGTGTTGGTCACAAGAGGCGACAGTTCGTTTTATATCGTTCTTTTACTGAATCTGACCGTACTCGTGCCTGTTTTATTGTGCACAAGGGCTTTTTTTAACAAGCCTGTTCAGAAACCGGTGACCGACGGATGAGTACGGAGCTGCCGGTTTGTTTCCGATCTCGAAAGGAGGGTTATGAATGATAGACAAGGATGGTATGATATGGATCCTGATTTTTACACTCGTTTGTCTGGCGAGGGTGTTCGCAGGGAATGGTTCTGAATCAGGAAGGAAAACCGAAATGATTGTGTACGATTTCAGGGACGCCGATCGACGGGGGCAGTGGTTGATCGTCAATGACGGAGTCATGGGCGGGCGATCCCAAAGTGAATTTAGTTTCAGTGAACACCACACTGCGGTTTTCCGGGGAACGGTCTCCCTTGAGAATAACGGTGGGTTTGCATCTGTTCGTTCCACATCCCGTGAGTACGCCCTGGAGGAGTATACAGGCATCCAGATCCGGCTGAAGGGCGATGGCAACACCTACCAGTTTAGGCTTCGGACAAACGATCGCTTTGATGGCATTGCCTATCGGTATCGCATAACAACACGGGAGGATGAATGGATGGTTGTCAAGATACCGTTCGACCGGTGTGAGCCGGTTTTTCGGGGTCGTGTTTTACAGGGAGCGGCACCCCTGTCTCCCGGCCGGATTCGGCAGATTGGCGTTCTGATCGCGGAAAAACAGGCCGGCCCCTTTAGACTCGAAATGGACTGGATCGAGGCGTTTCATGCGGACCATGCAGACGAAGGCGAAGGGAATTCCTGACACTACCATTGTCTGGTTGGACCTGAGCATCGGCACTGGTTTATTCACTATGGTTTTTCGGAGAAAACGAAAATCGTTATCTGATGAACAAAAACAGGCTCATCTATTCGCCCTGGGTGGTGACGCACAATAACACCGTTTGGAATTTTTACAACCTCCAGAGGTCGGGCCAACAGAGAACAAATCGGAGTGGCCACCTCAGATGATTTGGTAACCTGGAAGCGCTATGCCGGCAATCCGATCATTCGCAATCATCCCGATGGATTCGATGCTCTCCTGGCCGCCACTGCAAAGGTCTTGTGGGATCGGGATCATTGGGTGTTGTTTTATTGTGCTGTGGGAGAAAAGGGCAGAGGTATTGGTCTTTTGACCCATAAAAAAATTGTAAAATAGGTACCCGGCTCATATCTCCACACTCCGAGAGTCTTAAAGGAGCCCAGTCTATGCTGAAAAATGTATTGTTAATTGTTCTAATCGGTGTCACAACAGGTTTCTCTCAAACCAATCGTTTAAGATATCTCGACCACCAAACATACACCAGAAAAGTACTCGTCCATTTACCCCCATCTTATTCGGCCGACACGATGTTTCCCCTCGTAATTTTTTTACATGGTGGCAATGGTAATGTAAAAAGTGCGCAACGATTCACCCTCTTTAATCAGGTTGCCAACATCAACGATTTTATCATGGCGTATCCACAGGGGTATTACGAGACCAAGGACAATGGTTTTGTATGGGCAGATGGCAGAGGAACAGGAGCTGACCTCGCCGGAATCGATGATGTAGGTTTTATAGATAAAATGGTCGACTCTTTGCTATCCGATTACAATATCGATGCAAATAAAGTATATTGTTGTGGTTTCTCCAATGGAAGTTTCATGACTCAGAGAGTGGCATTCGAAGCCAATGAAAAATTTGCCGCTATGGGCACGATAGGGGGAACCCTGGATT
The DNA here is from genome assembly GCA_964413725.1 of uncultured Cytophagia bacterium. Lineage (GTDB taxonomy): Bacteria > Zhuqueibacterota > Zhuqueibacteria > Residuimicrobiales > Oceaniaggregativiventaceae > CAYPUH01. Next base: position 470 of record CAYPUH010000068.1, on the reverse strand, counting down.
CCGTGCTCTATCACACAGGACAACCAAATCGTCCGTTGCCGATGCTCTATATTTTGGGGACCAAAGATCCCTATGTGCCCTATAACGGCGGACATGTCGCTGAATCCGAAACCATTCCCGTGGTCGGAATCAAAAAAGCCGTTCGGTTTTGGGTGACAAACAATAATTGTTCAACCGCTCTGGATTCGATTAACCTTCCCGATAGAGATCTGACAGACCATTCAACAGTCACTATGTTTGAATATATCGATTGTGATTGTAATGCAAATGTACTATTTTATAAAGTAACCGGGGGTGGCCACACCTGGCCCGGGGTGGAACTCGTTTTGCAGGAAGCGATACTGGGTGAAACCAATGAAGATATTTTTGCGAGTGAGGAATTGTGGTCATTTTTCAAGGACCATTCCCTCTGTTCGCACACAGATGTTGATAAACCAATGTCTCCCTCGACATTCAGCCTCCTGCAGAAC
>CAYPUH010000067.1:0-16258 GCA_964413725.1 uncultured Cytophagia bacterium | reverse complement strand
AATAGATTTTGCATGACCGATGTGCAGATAACCATTGGGTTCAGGAGGAAACCGTGTGACCACTCGACCCTCATATTTGTCCGTTTGCAGGTCGTCTCGAATAATTGCCCGAATAAAATGGGGGGGTACGGTTTTGGAGTTGTTGGGAGATTGTTTTTCTGATGTCATGAGTCACGATCCTCAGACTTTGTTTGTCCCGCCGGTCTTCAGACCGGCATGGTCCTTTGCATTATTAGAGACAGCCAGTTGATTTTGCTGCGATTGCACGACCATCTCTGAGATATCGATTCCGAATAAAAAAACGGTTGTCATATAGTATGACAACCGCGTTGTTGCTGGGGAGCAGGGATTCGAACCCCGATTCCATGATCCAGAGTCATGTGTCCTGCCATTGGACGACTCCCCAAAGAAATTATTGGAATTGCTTTGGAATCTCTTCGACAGCGTATCGACACCGTCGCACCACTGTCTCTTTGCCCAAAACCTCCAACAATTCAAACAGACCGGGACCTACGGTCATGCCGGTCACGGCCAGCCTGACGGGATGAATCAATTGGCCGGCGCCCACTTCATTTCTCTCTGCAATGCGTCGGAGTGTCGACTCGATTTCATCCAAACTAAAACGATCTAATTTAATAATTTCTTCACAAAATTCAAGCAATAATTTCGGTGAACGCGCTTTCCAACGCTTTTTAACTCCCTTTTCTTCAAACGTTTCGGGGTCTTTGAAAAAATAGCATCCATAGGTCACAAAATCCATAAGAAATGTGACACGGGATTTGAGCAATTCCACCACGCTTTCCAGATAGTCATCTGAAGAGGTATCATATCCATGTTCTTGCAACAGGGGTTTTATCCGTTCCGCCAATGTTTGAGTGGATTGACGTCCGAGATGCTCCTTGTTCAGCCATGTCAGTTTTTTCAGATCAAAGATCGCGCTGGATTTGTTGACACGTTCAAGAGAAAAATCCTGTGTCAGTTCATCCAGGGTAAACACTTGCCGTTCATCTCCCTCGCCGGGGTTCCAGCCCAAAAGACAAATAGTGTTCAATATCGCCTCTCTTTCATAGCCATATCTGATATAGGACTGAACATCGGGATCAACTTTTCCCGACGGCAACTCATCCAGAGAGGTGATATCCCGTTTGCTCATCTTGGTTTTATCCGGATTAAAAATCAGCGGCAGATGAGCCATTTCCGGAGGGGTCCAGCCAAAGTATTCATACAATAACAGATGTTTTGGCACACTGCTCAGCCATTCCTCGCCCCGTATCACGTGGCTGATGTCCATCAAATGATCATCCACCACATTAGCAAGATGATAGGTAGGAAAGCCATCGGATTTGATCAGAATTTGATCATCGACCTCACGGCTATTGAATGAAACCTCTCCGCGGATGGTATCGGTAATGGAAAACGTTTTTTCCGCAGGAACCAGAAGACGAATGACATAGGGGGTACCGAGGTCCAGCTCTTTTTGTACCTCTTCCCTGGACATGACGAGACTGTTTCGCATTTGATCTCGTGTGGTGGCATTGTATTGCGTTGCCAGGTTTTGCTGCCGTTGTCGGGACCGCAGGCTTTCGAGCTCTTCGGGCGAATCAAAAGCCAGGTACGCCTTCCCTTTATCCAACAGGGCTTGAGCATGATCCTTATAAATATGGGTTCGTTGGGATTGAAAATAGGGTCCATACTCTCCCCCCTGATGCGGGCCCTCATCCGGTATCAAGCCAGCCCATTCCAGTACCTGGAGCAAATTCTCTGTCGCGCCGTCCACAAAGCGTGTCTGGTCGGTATCTTCAATGCGCAAAACAAAGACGCCGTCGTGCTTTTTGGCAAAGAGATAATTGTACAGGGCGGTCCGCAACCCTCCCACGTGTACATATCCCGTTGGACTTGGAGCAAACCGTACGCGAACAGAGGCCAAGGAAAACTCCTTTCTGTTGGGTCATCAATGACGAAAAAAACGCACATGTTGGCAGAACACGCTGCCAGAACATGTGCGCTGTTGAGCGGAGAGGGCGGGATTCGAACCCGCGGTAGGGAAAATCCCTACAACGGCTTAGCAGGCCGCCCCGTTCAGCCACTCCGGCACCTCTCCATCTATGTCTGACACTCCGCGCTTCAGTCTCACGCGGAGGGCGGGGGACTCGAACCCCCAAGGGCTTGCGCCCGGCGGTTTTCAAGACCGCTGCCTTACCAATTAGGTCTAGCCCTCCAGAGTCAAAAATATACAAAACAATACAGCTCTAGTCAACCCTTTTTCAAGCAGGACCATATCAAAGACGGATAAAATACTTGCCGGGAAGCTGTCTCACGACCGCTTTAAGCTCAAGAGACAGAAGCAGACTCAGCGCCTCCTGGGTGGACATCTGGGTGCGGGTAGCCAAATCATCGATATAGATCGGTTCCGCCGGGATCTGATTGTATAATGCCCCCTCCTCTAAAGTCATGTCCGTTGATATCTGCTCAGACGCTGGTATGGCTTGCGAGGGAGACAACTCTTCGAGTATATCTTCGCAACAGGTGATCAGCTTGGCTCCATCCTGAATCAATCGATTGCTACCCATACTTCTCGGGTTGTTGATATTTCCCGGTACTGCAAACACCTCCCGTCCCTGTTCTACAGCAAAATCAGCAGTGATGAGCGCTCCACTTTTCTCTCCGGCCTCGATGACCAAAGTGGCCTGACACAGTCCCGCAACAATTCGGTTTCGACGCGGAAAATATGGTGCTTCCGGTTTGGTTCCCAATGGAAATTCAGACACAAGAGCCCCGGATGTGGCGATCCGTTGTGCCAACGATTGATTTTCGCCTGGATAAATACAATCGACGCTGGACCCCAGAATTGCCAGCGTCTTACCTCCTGCATTCATAGCGGCCCAATGAGCGACGGTGTCGATTCCGCGGGCCAGGCCGCTGACAATTGTATAGCCGTTTTTAACCAATTCCCTGGAAAATGTCTCCGCCATCAACTTGCCATAGGACGAGGCAGAGCGGGTTCCAATGACAGCCACACAGTTTTCAGACAGAGCGTTCACCGATCCTTGAACAAAAATAACGACGGGTGGATCATATATTTCCCTTAAAAGCGCCGGGTAATTGGAATCCCAATACGTAACGAGATCGACATCTGACTGTACTAAACGTTTAACCTGATCATCAACAAACTCTTTACAGGAAAGCGACCGTATTCGTTCTGCCAGTATCCGATCGATACCGTCAACTTGAACAAGTTCGCGCAAAGAAGCCGACAGCACCCTCTGGGGCGATCCAAATCGTTCAACCAGAACACGTAGTTTGTGAGAACCGATTCGCGGCAACCTTAAAAACGCCAAGAGTGCTCGACGGTCAGCCGAGATGGGAGCTCCCATCCACAGTCTCTCCTTTTCGTTCGCTCTCAAGAACAGTCCAAATTTTTTGGACAAAATCGTCCAAATGATCACCTGACACGGAGGAGATAATGGTGTGGTCGGTTTCGCCTGTAAGGCCGGGATCGAGGGGTTTAAACTCGTCGATCAAGAGATCGCTTTTGGTATAGGCGACAAGTCGAGGCTTTTGACAGACCGCATGACCGTAGGAGCGCAATTCCTCCATCAGGGTTTCAAAATCTTCCCGCAATGTGGCGGACGTGGCATCCAATAGCACCGCCAGAACTTTGGTTCTCTCAATATGCCGTAAAAATTGAAATCCCAGTCCTTTCCCTTCATGAGCACCCTCGATGAGACCGGGAATATCAGCAAGTACGAACTGAGAGTGTTCTCTAACTCTGACGATACCGAGATTGGGTGTCAGGGTGGTGAAGGGATAGTCGGCAATTTTGGGCTTGGCGGCAGACAACCGTGACAAAAGAGTGGATTTTCCCGCATTTGGCAACCCCACCAAACCCACATCGGCCAACAATTTCAGTTCAAGTTCGATTGTCCGTTCCTCCCCCTCTTTTCCCGGCTCCCATTCCTGAGGAGCCCGGTTCGTGGGACTCACATACCGCGCATTTCCACGCCCTCCACGCCCTCCCCTTGCAATGACAACCTGTTCTCCCTCTCGGGTTAAATCGGCCAGTATTTCACTCGACACCATATCACGAACCACCGTCCCGACGGGCAAACGAATGGTAACATCGCCTCCGCTTTTTCCGGTTTTATTGTCCCCCTGCCCGTGTTGACCCCTCTGGGCAATATATCGTCTTCGATATCGGACGTCCAGTAGAGTGTGGATATGACGATCTGCGATCACCACCACATCTCCACCCGTTCCTCCATCGCCTCCACTCGGCCCGCCTTTGGGGACGAATTTTTCGCGTCGAAAGGCGACACATCCGCTTCCGCCACGTCCAGCCTGAACGTCTATGCGTGCCTGATCTATAAAATTCATTGCTTGCCGATCCCCTCTACGAAAAAAAGAACGGATTCTCCAGAAAAAAGAATCCGTTCCCAAGTTGTTTATAAATGCCCCCGTTAACGGTCGCATAAGCTAGGGCAAAACACTTATTGCGCCCATTCCTGTCGAGCTTTTTTGGATGACAGGCCGAGATTTTTAAGTATACGTCGTATTCCAAACCAGCCGACCTTAACATATCCATATTCGGCACTGTGGAGTCGTTTGGCGATTTGACCCATGCTGGCTTCCGGGTCCTTTTTAATGATACTCCGAACCTTGTCTTCCACAGACTCTTTTGCCTGGGTCGATTCAGACGCAGCCGATTCATCCGCAGATGCGTTGCCGGAGCGATTTGTTTGAGCAGGTTGCTTGGGCGGCGGTGTCTCACCAGCGGGTAAGTTCCGTTCAAAATCCTTGAGGGCAGCATCGATGGTATCAAACGCTTTTAAAATATAATGAAACTCCAGCAGCTCGAAAACTTCATAGACCTCGGGAATCATCCGAACCAGCTTCAGATCGCCTCCCTTTTCTCGAATCCCTTTTATTTCGCTGATAAATATTCCCCACCCCGCACTGCTTACATAATCCACATTTCCCAAATCAATGATAATCCGATACTGTCCTTGTTTTAACAGACTGCTTAGAGCATGCTCCAACTCTGAAGAGGTTGTCGTATCAATATATCCGCCAACTTTGATGACGGAAATACTATTACTAACACCAGCCTGTTCTACGGACAATTGTATGCCTTCCATATTGTTTCTCCATCAAATACTCGAATCGATAGAAATAGAATTACGATGAAAATTTGAATCAGAGTATGCCACACAGAATTCTCGCATACACTGTTCCTCCCAAAACAGTTTGTTGTCTGGATATGGGCAGTCCGTTCGGGACAGTGACGATATGATATTGAAATACTGAAACTCGGTACGCTGCACCAAATCCGGATGTTAAATATACTTTTTAGAGTGCAGAATGTCAATAAAAAACCCTGTGCCTCTGTCTGACACTAGATAGACCCGACTAGAATTGCTCGAGAAACTTTTTCGCACGGTCAATGCTTTTTCGGATATCACGTCTTTGTGGTGCAATCTGTAATAGCTTTTCCCAATGAGCCACCGCACGCGTAAAATCTCCCTGATTCGCATATACGACGCCCAGATTTTCATATGCATCGGTATTTTGGGGATCCAAACTCAGGACCGCTTCGTAGGTATGTACCGCTTCTCTGTATCGTTGTGAACGAAAATAGGCATTCCCCAACAAAACATATAACTGCTGATTGTCCGGATCCTCGTTTATCAGCTTTTCAGCTTCAGCAATGGTTTGCGTGTACTGACCGCTTTTATAATAGTTAACCGCTCGCGCAATTCTTTGACTCTGTTTTTGCGGTGTTTTGTCTTTGCCATTGTCGAAATCGCGAGTCGTTTTATGTTTTTCGAGTCCTGAAACGCTTGCCTTTTTTTGATTTAACAAGAAAATCAGGTCGTCAAAATCAAGACGATTTTGTCCTGACACCTCTTGCTTGTGTTCACTGTCCGCCGAATCCGGTTCGTCGGTTTCAGCATCATCAAATGGTTCCCAGGTTTGATCGAGCTGCATCTCTAGTTCATGTTTTAGAATCTGGTCAGAAATATCACTTTCCGGACTCTCTTCGGGTGTTATGACGTCCCTTTCCTGTTCAACCTCCAAAAACTCCTCAAAGGTATCGGAGAGGTCAAGCAGGTTTTCTGATTCCTCTACAACCTGGGCGTCTTCCACATCAGCCTGTTTTGACTCACTGGATGTTTCTTCCGGGTCAGCATCGATCCCTTCTGCAGTCTCCAGCATATCCACAAATTCCAGCTCCTCCTCACCGACTTGACGCTCTTCCTCAAGGGTGACATCCAAGTCGAGTTCATCCATCGACTCTTCCGGTTCAGTGGTGTCTGGAGCCCGAGGTTCTGAAATCAAGTCAACAACATCGGTGCGCTCGTCCCGTTGTAGAGGCTCGGGTTCTTCGACGCCAATCAGAGTCTCACGTTTGTCAAACAAATCTTCGAGGGATAAACCAAAAAGATCCACAGCGGTTACACCCAGCAGATCCCTGCGTTCATCGGTTTCAGTTGACTTTTTGGCTTCCTGTTTCGGTTCTACCGGAGGCGGAGTCTCTTTCTTTTTGGGCTGGCTTGTTTGAGTTGTCTGTTTTTCACCCACATCCTCGTTGACAACGTCGGGCTGGTATCCCGGTTTTTGTTTGATCACTCGCCCATCAATGGTCAACATGGGGGTACCCGGCGGTTTGAGTCGTTTTCGCCGTTTCCCCCCGCGATTGACAAAAGCGTCTCGCAATTCTTTAGTGTTCAGCCGGGCCCTGACCAGTTCATCGTAAAGCCTGGATTCACTGATCTTTGTATTGCCATAATATTCGGTATTCAATTCATCACTGATTCGCTTGGTCCCATATTCGGGATGTCGCCTGATTATATCATAAATTTTTGTTTTTTCTTCAATGCTTAAATGTTTACCCTCTACGGGTTCTACATCTACCTGATCATCAAAAGCAGAAATCCCGACAGACTCGAAACCCTCTTTATACTTGTTGTAATACGCATAGGTGGAAATGCCCTCCTCATCACATGCCTCTTTTATGGAAACATTTTCCTGAACCGACTCAAAAACTTTTTTGGCTCGTTTCAGTTCGAGCTTCTCCGCAGTGGTCTCCTCCTTGATGCTCACAAGGGTAATATCATCATTCTGGGCCATACCTTCTGTAAATGACAAAATATCCTGCTGAAGATTCTCCACAAACGTATCGGCGGCAAGATTTCCATTTTTCCGAATCCCTTCCAGAAATCGCTCTTCACCAAACAGTTGGCGCTTTTGATTCATTGCCTCTGTGATACCGTCGGTATAGATGATTAAAATATCATCTTCTGTCAGAGCAATCGTATCAGATTCAATGGACTTGCGAAACAGATGACTGTCAGGGAGTGAAATTCCAATAGGAAATCCGCGGGGATTGAGATAATATGTCTGTTGCGTGCTGGCCCGATACAGTATCATGGGATTATGCCCGGCGCTGGCATAATTGAGGCGCCTACGTTTCGAATCGATAATGACATAAAAGAGAGTCACAAACATACCCTTTTTCATATCATTCACAACAAAATCATTGACCTTGGTAAGTACCTCGGCAGCATCCTTTACCCCGCGAGCTTCTGTTCTCAAGGCGGTCCGGATCATGGTCATCACCAAAGAACCGGGTACGCCTTTTCCGGACACATCGCCAACCACGATACCGAGGGTATCTTTGTCGACTTCAACAAAATCAAAATAATCCCCCCCAACCTCCTTGGCGGCTTCATAATAGGAGGCAATTTGATACCCCTCAAGTTCAGGAAATTCCGATGGGAGGAGGGTCTGTTGTATTTCCTGGGCCACCTGCATTTCTTTCTGAAGCCGTTCCTGCTCGGCAAGGTTTTCCTGGGAAACACGCAGCTTCTGGGTGATTTCACTAAAGGCCTGAGCAATTTCTCCCACCTCAGTGGAAGCATCGATATCCATCTCCTCCACCACTCCGGGTTGACCCATCTGTTTCACCCACTCTGCAAGCCGCCGAAAGGGGTTCATCACAAGATAGACCAATAAAAACAAGCCAGCAGCCCCGATCAACCAGACAAGAAGGATTAATTGCAGGTAATCGACACGAAGCGCGGTGATCTGATCCTGAATAAGGCCATACCGGATATGAAAATGGGCCCGACAAAGTGTCCGGCCCTTGGCATCTACTACAGGATAAACGACATCAAGTACTGTCGTGCCATCCTCGGTCTCATATTGATAAACCCCCTCCTCAATTTCTTTTGACTCCTCCGGCATGGTAAAGGAATCCATCAAGGGTCGAAGAACATCCCGGTTCGAGCTGGCCAGAATATTGCCAAAATTGTCTTCTACAAAGGCCATGTGCAAGAGGTCATTATGCTTTGACAGAACCAGGGAATGGATAGGCTTGGCGGCATCCTCGAGGATTTCCAGGTCATAATTGCCCTGACGCGACAATTTTTCACGATCCGATGATGAAAGCTGTTCCATATTGTTGCGGATTTCACCGGCGAGGTAGGAGCAGGCATTCCGGCCCTGATCAAGATAATCATCCAGAACGCGTCCACGCTGTTGTATATAGAAATAAAGGTAAGCGATAGCCAAAATAACCGTAAAAAGGGAAATGGCAACCAGCCAATACCGGGCTTTTAACGTCATGGGAAGGGTAGGAACAGAAAATCGTCGTTTTCGTTCTTCATCCCGGTATTTGGTCAACCAGAGTTCGTTCCCCTCTTCACTCTTTCGATAATCAATGTGATCCAGGAGGCGTCGCATGATAAAAATGCCCAGGCCGCCCCGTTTGCCGATATCCACATATCGTTTGAGGTCAGGATCATTGACCTGTCGGGGATCAAAATATTTTCCCTTATCGATGAGAACGATCGTCATACTGTCCTTTTTGACGATCGCCCGGATGGTTATATCACCTTCCCAGTCACGGTAGGCATGTTTGATAATATTGGTAGCAGCTTCATCTATCGAAAGTTTGAATGCATTGATCAAACGATCGGAAAAACCGTGGCGCTTTCCGACCTTTGTAACAAAGTCCCGCAATTCACCAAGATATTCAATCTTGGCGGGAACCTTGAGTTGTTCTTTGATTACACTTCTGAACAATGCTCACCATTTCCTAGTTTTGCTCTTCGGTTGCCGCTTGCTGACGTTGCATCCGCTCCCGCACAACATCGATACCCCGTAAAATGGCACGGTTATAGGGTTGTACGTCCAGTGCCTGTTCATAATATCTGAGAGCTTGTTCATAATCGCCGCTCACAAACGCGTCAGAGCCCTTGGAGTATAGTTCGAGTACCTCGGGCGTCATTTTCTGTTCACGAGCATTGGCGCGGGCATTGGCATATTCGTATCGTTGCTTGAGAGCTTGGTTGTTGGGATCATACTCGAGTGCACGTCGGTAAAGATCCGCAGCCGCCGTCCAGTTTTTATTTTGCTGATTATACATGGCACGGCGGACAAGTTCATCATAGTTGAGAGAGCCTTCCAGGGCTCGAATTTTACTTTCGATAAAGGATTCGGCTTCGCGGTTGTCGCGAGCAAGTCGCTTGGCTCGGGTAAACACATTGATGGCCTCAGCCGTGCGTCCATCCTGAGCCAGTTGTATCCCCTGCGTCGCGAGCTGGTTAATTTTTTGTCTTAGATCCGCTTCCGCTTTTTGTTTTAAATCCTGAATATCCCGGCGATCTGGATCAACCGCAAGAGCTTCTTCACATTCATCGATAACAGCATTAAACTCTTCGTCCTGATAGAAAGCCAGAGCCTTTTGGTGGTGTTGGCGTATTTTCTGCTCCTGGCGGCGCCGCTCTGCTTCGGCTTCGTCGCGTGCTCTGGCAAGTCGTTCCTGTTCGTCGCGTTTTTCCTCCAGTGCCGTTTCGATTCGATCTCGAAGAAGTCGTGCCTCGGTAAATTCTTCATCGTCACCGGTCTCGTCAAAGGCCAGTACTTTATAGATTTCGTTCGCAGCCCGCTCGTAATCCTCCAGGTTGTAAAAAGACCGGGCCTTACTCATGGCCGTGTTGATCTTCTCTTCACGCGCCATCTGCAGTTGCAGCTGTATCTCGCGTTCAATACGCTCGAGCTCTCTTCGCTTTGCTTCGGCCAATCGCTCTTGTCGGCTCTTTCCGACACTCAGGACAACCGACAGACGATGGCTGTTGCCCAGCAGAGCATCAAATTTATTCGACATGGAATAGTCGAGTTGAACACCAAAAACACGTAATCCGGCGCCATAGGTCAGGGAGCCATCCGACACACCCGCTCTCAAAAAGGCCAATTGGCGAAAACTGTATTCACCTCCGACATGAAACAGCGTGGGCATCGAAGGGGCAGTGCTTTCATCGACTTCCATCCCCATACGAAAGTAGGACCCTCCGTCATCGAGCAAAAATCGTCGGGAGATGCCAATTCGTATCAGACGGGGCGTTTTCTCCTCTTCATCCACCAATTGTAAAGTACGTTGGAGGGAGTTATGTACATTTATCCCCACAACGGTGTTGGCCAATAGAAAATTAGAAAATTGTGACGTGAATTGCAAGCCCGTATCCATGCCAAATGCGGATTCTGTAAGTTGGGTGGGCTGCAGGGCTCCGGGGTCCACGGCTCCGGGAAAGGTAGAGTTTTCCACCTTCATAGTTGTGCCCACCGACATCCAGTCAGTAATCTTGATTCCGTATCCCAGCAAAAACAACGTCCGCCCATAGTTGACCGTTCCCAACAGTGCGGCATCTTGAGATCCACGGATGGGGATATCATCAATTGAGAGTCGAAGAATGCCGGCTGAGACCGTACCGAGAGACAGCGTGGGATGTGCATAGGAAATATAATTGTATTGTGCGCCAGTCGGCAGATTATTCATATACAAACCCAGACTCATTCGGGGCACCGCCTCCAGCGCGGCCGGATTCCAATAGAGCGCAAAGGGGTCTTCAGCCATCGCCACGTAAGCCCCCCCCATGGCCATTGCATTGGCACCTACCGGCAGATCAAACACATCGTTCATTCCACCCCAGGCATCTGAAGACTGTCCCCTGCTCACAGAGGTCAGCAACAGACAAAGCAGCAAAATTGTTGTGTATTGTCGTTTCATCATTAACGTAATAATTGTCAATCTCTTTTCTGTAACGCGGTTATCTGGTTACAGCAATTTTGGTTGTGGTGGACTCTCCGGATTCCTTGACAATCAGATAAGCCACATAAACACCATTTCGAACCCGTTGACCCCGTCCGTTCCGGCCATCCCAGGTGATGTCGCCTTCATGTAATCCGGCACGAGTCTGTTCGGCATCCACATCCTGTGTAAACGATTTTTCCCAAACCAGGTCGCCCGTCAGAGTAAATATTTTAATTTGCACATCACTGGGCTCTTCCAACACATATACAAACTGTGTTTCAGGATACGACGTGCTACCAAAGGGATTGGGATAATTGAAAAAAGACTCGTCCAGAGATCGCTGGACCAGAACGGTTGTACTGGAGCGCAGGTTAAGGGCTTCTATCGGGTTACCGTTCTCATCGCCGATCAGCACCGGGTATCCGGATGTGGCATCGATTGCATCGATGGCGGTGGCAGAATCGATAACCACCTGAAACGCAATTTCACTCTGGGGCTCTATCAAATCCGCAACGATATCGATCTGATGTATATCAGGCCCGGTCACTGTGTCGGGTTGAGCTGAAAAGTCTAAAGTAACATGGCGGCGATTGGGAATGGTGGTCATTTCTCCGATAACCGTTCTGGGCGGTTCATGACGAACAGCAGCAATCCGGGATACAACAGAGGAAGCGGCAAGGGGTTGATTTTTCTTGTCCAGAAAGGTCAACAAAAGTCCTCTTAACAATGTCATGGTACCGGTTCCCATATCCCGGTTTTTGAGCTGCAATCCCATCAGGGATTGTCCCGCCTCACCATAAATAACAGTGGACCCGTCACGCACCGAATAGGTCGAAACCAGTAACATTCCCGTTTCGGTAGAAACCATCACTCGTGCTGTATCCTTTTCAACCGCTACTGTGGCCCTGGAATACTCGTCCAGTGGTGGATTCTCAAGCACCACCATTAATGTGTCGGGATCCTCAAGCAACTCCAATGGTGCATTCACCGTCCAGGCGACAGAGGGATGCAGCCGAGCTGACTGAACCTTGGAGAGCGGCTCACTGGTCGTGAACCGATTGCCTGGAGGCAAAATGAGTCGAGCACGATAGTTGCCCACCATACCGGCTTCACCAGAATTGTTCAAGACGGCTGTAACCTGAAATCGGCTTCCAACCCGAATCGTTCCCTCTTGTGACTGTGTCTCCTCATCCAGATAGGCTTCCAGGTGCGCACGTGCTTTCTCCATGGTCTGCACACTGAACGATACTTCCGTGTTGCGAACCTCTGCGGGTTCACCAGAGTTGGTATCCCGCGGCCAGGACAGCATACGGAACAAAAATTTTGACAATCCACCCGGACGCTCAAAGGGTGCCTTTAGATGCCAGGTGATGATGGTATCCTGACGCGTCAGAATGGTGTTGTCACCCAGCAATTCATATTCCACCGGCTTTTCCAGTTGTATCTGAAACTGTTCATTGGTTCGATAGGGTGCTCCTTCGTGCCGAATTTTCACAGCCAGATGGAACTCCTGGTCGGTAGACACCTGATCGGTAATACCTTCAGGCCAAACCAGAGCAGGCTCCATGGAAAAAAGCGCTCGTTGTAAAACCCAGACCTGCAATGGCGGTTGAGACTGAACTTCAATTTTTTGACCCGACCGTTTGTCATACCCCGTAACCGTGATTTGGATGTTATCCGAGGTGAGATGAGGTACCTCCGGCGCCTGGACACTCCAGGTCACAATACTTCCGGATCCTATCGCTACATCGGTTTCTCTAACCGGAGCGATAAAATCATCCGATGAAAACTGGATTCGTGCCGCCAAATTGTCCCGCACACGCTCATCAGAACTGATTTCAGCAGAGACCTCAAATGTCTGGCCGGTGGACAAGGTGTCATCTTTGGCACCCACCGGACTGCTGATGTACACATTGTCAATGCTGATCTGACCCTGGTCTTGGGTCGTCACATCGAGAATGTTGGGGGAATTGGTCATATCAGCCTGCAGCCCGGTATTCATATCCACAGGACGTTCGACAATCGAAATTCGAACAAAACGGTCTATTGTGTTTTCCTGAGGTGCCCGGATGTTCCATTCGATCACCTGATCCACCGTAAAAGTCTTTTCCAGCTCATCAAGAGTGTTCAGCGGGGACAGACCGCTGTCCAACAACTCCAATCTCACCGTGCCACTGCCCTCTACATCGGCTTCACCGAGGTTGAGTATACGGGTTTGCAATGTGGCGGTCTGTCCGCGAGTAAAAATTGCCTTGTCATCCTGCATCACCTCTGTCGGCTGAGAAACCGTCAGGTCGTCTAAAAAGAGGTTGGCGCGCGACTGAACCTGGTCAATCCAAAGGGTGTCGGAATGGGTTCTCTCACCCTCTGCATCTGTGGCCACAATCTCGACCGGAATGGGATGGGAATCGGCCACGGCAGATTCCGGGGACCGGATGACCCATTGGGCAGTACCGCTAAAGTCATCCATTGTGATGCCTCTGTCCTGTAAAAGCTCATATCCCAGTCCGGGAGGAAGTGTGAGATGGGCTGTAAGGGATTGAAGATTTCCTGTGGCTTCAAATTGTGTTTCGATTGTAAAGGATTGCCGCGTTGAAAGTACCTTGTCCACAGCGCCTTCGGGTGAAATGATGACCGTTGAATCGATACTCAAGCTGGTCGCAACACTCGACACAACATGTATGGCCCGTCCCGACGCAGCGGCCGCAGGTTCGCCACTGTTTAAATCCGCCGGCATTTCCGCCAGTTCTATGGTCAACGTGTCAAAACGCGATTCTTCTGGGGGGGTTTGAACCTCAAACGGAATCTGAACCGATTCCTGTCCATCGGCGAGACCAAAGGCTTTGTCCACACTTTGACCCACCCATTCTTCTGCTTCATTTTTAACGAGATAGCCGTCAGGTGGCATCAATCGGATTCGACCCTCTCCTGTCGGTGCGGTTCCAAGATTGGTAATCGTGGCTGTCAACGAAAATTCATGATTGACCGGAAACACCGAGTCTGCAACGCTCACACCCACATCCAGCCGGGCGGGTTCCTGAAGGCGAATCTCGGCTTGATTGTTGAGGGCTTGACGAATCTGGGCATCCAGAGAACTGCCCTGTGCCTGCGCAGAGAGGATCTGACCGGTAAAGGTTTCGATGATCTCATTGTCCGGGCTGGACCAGGACTCGTCAGCGGTAATATTCAGACGTCGTTCGACCGTCTGGCCACTGGCAATCGAATCGATCTCCAGACTCACAGGGTTTACCGAGAGGGAGTTGCCATTGGACGAAATTTCAGCCCGGACATCCTCCACACCTGCCAATTCACCGGTTTCAAGAGTCACTGCCAATTCAAATGTCTGCCCTTTGTTGGCCAGGGATCGCTCGTCGACACCGGTGACAGGCGTATACAGCTTTAAATCACGAACCCGAACCCATGCGCGGTTCTTGACAAAAATCGAGGCTATAGCGGTTTTTCTCTGCTCCGGAGGATCGGTTAGATTTTTGTCGATCGCCTTTAGATCGACTCGAATTTCAGTCTCCCCGGCAATCTTTCCGTTTTCGCTCACCACATAGACCAAAGTATCAATTTCACCACCGGGAAGGGTAAACCCGGTTGCTGCACCTCGCCCATCCGCTCCCTGTAATTCGAGCGGCGGACGGACATCATAGTCTTCATCCACCTCGCCATTCTGGGCAACAAAAACAATATCGTCCTGTCCGATATCTATAAATTCGAGATCGGCCTCTCCTGTATTTTGCACCCGTACATTGATTCGCCAGTCATTGAGAACATCTCCGGCACTGACTTCAGATTCAGAGGGGATGACCTCTATGATTTGAAATGTCGCAGACGCTTGTATGACGGCCGCGGTACTATCCGCATTCTCTTCCAGCTGCGGAACAAGTGTTTCTCCGGTATTGGCTCCAATGGCATCGACGATCCCGGATCGGATATCTGTCGTGCCGGAGGTAAAGCCGGCCTGGAGTTCAAGTCGGACGGTTTGAGTATCCTGTCCGGCCAGTTGGGTAGGAAGGGTAAACACTGTATCCGGGGTGGATAACAGATTCGTGGGAGTCGATTGCAGGCGCACACGAATATCCCGAATCGATTCGGATCCTCTGTTGGCCACAACCATTTCCACGGGAAATTTTTGACCATGGCTCACAAACGGTGGATTCGGCGAGGCTATGACGGTTTCCATCACCCAAAAATCCGCCGGATTAAAAATTTTAATCACCGCAACACTGTCCCGGGCCGGAGTGATCCGAGCCTCGGATCCATCGCTGCCAATCGCTTTCACAATGCGGGCAACCAGCTGTTCACCGGGATCAAGATTTTCCACACTGTCGGCAGTTACAGAGACATTAAGCGTTTTTTGCTCCCCAAAGGCAAACTGGGTGGCCACAACAGTATCCTGTTGAACCTCTGACCGGTCTGATGTCAACTCCACCCATACGGAATCGAGTCTTTTTCCCCCCTGATTGGCAATGGACACGGAAACATCAAACTGTTGTCTCAAATTAACATATCCGGTATCGTTGTTTACCTCAAACCGTTGTGGATCGATAGAGGTGTCGAGTAAACGAACGGCAGCATTGGTTTCCACCGGAATGGTGATAGTGCGTTGTACGGGTTCAATGTCTCGCTGGAGGTCATTGATATCGTTCAAACTGATGTCTGCGACCAGAGTAATGTCACCGCCGACAGGTCCTGTCAGCGTAACGGTATAGACGAGGGTATCTGTCTCACCGCTCTCCAACAATCGTCCCTCAGCGTCGAGTGTCGGGGCATTCCATTGATAGCCGGTGCTGACATCGGTGCCATCACGCAAAAAGCGGATATCATCGGAATCGAGTGGATCGAGACGTAACGGAGAGCCACCAATATTGCTTACGATGGCAACAATGGACCAGGGCTGGTCTGAACTGACAGTGATAGGCCGATCGGACTCGGTATAAAGCGAATCAAATTGGATATCTCCTGGGGGTTGCACCTGAAGGGTGACAGTAGTATCCTCAGCGGCAGTGACCGTGTCGATCCGTGCAGCCCCGCCCGTGTTTCGCGCGATGGCGCGACGAACCTGAACCGCAAAGGTTGCCTGATCTCCATTGGCGGTGGCGGGTGCCCGGACGGCTACTCCGGAATCGCTTTCCCGGGACTCGCCGGCGGCGATGTTTT
>CAYPUH010000066.1:16141-16348 GCA_964413725.1 uncultured Cytophagia bacterium | reverse complement strand
GGTCCGTACGGGGCGGGATTGCCGTATTGATCGCGTACCATGACGACGATGGGATCGAGCAGGAACTTGCCTTTTTCCATACGTTGCAAATTACCCGAGTTCATCTCCATCGTCCACGGCACATCCGGACTGCCATAAAGCTCAAAGGTGACGCTCTTGGGGACCAGAGTGGGTGAAGATGCATTCACTTTGTTGGTACCCGAGGAG
>CAYPUH010000066.1:0-16131 GCA_964413725.1 uncultured Cytophagia bacterium | reverse complement strand
CCAGTGTATAGTAACACGTGGCCAGCCCCTGATCGTTCGAGGTGGTGCTATAGGAGGTCTGTCCACCGGCAAACGAGCCGGCTCCCTCCACGGTTCCGTCGTTTACGATCGTAAAGACCACGGGGACACCCGGAACCGGATTGCCATAATCATCTTCGGTGGAGACCACCAGCGGTCGGGACAATGTCCGTCCGACCACATCCCGTTGTCCGCCGCCATCCACATACTGCAATTTGCTGGCAGCACTGGAAGGAACATCGGTATAGGTGGTAAAGGTTACCGATTTGATGGCCGGATAGTTGGGCAGGTACGCTCTGAACAGATTGAGTCCTTTTTGCGTACCCACGGTCACATTGGCCGATGCCTGTCCATACATATTGGTCCGTACCGGATTTCCACTGATGATCCGGCCATTGTTGACCAGAGGCTCAAATGCGACATTCAAACCATAGATCTCTTTACCGCCGGCATCCACCAGCTTGACGGTCAGAGGATCGGGCAGCTGTTCTCCAGCTGCTGCACGCTGCGAGTCGCCGCTCACCACAACCAGTTTCGAGGGTAATGGACTCAGAGCGTTTTCCGTAAAGCGTACTGGAGAACCGACCAGCCCCGAAGCCCGCACCTCTATGCGGTTGTAAGGCAATTCAGAATTTGTTCCCAGCCGATATCGGTTGGAGGCGATACCCATACTATCGGTCAACGTGTACCGTCCATCGATCAAGTTTTCTGCCTGACCACCCTGCGTCACGATCCACTCGACCTGAAATCCCTCGATCGGATTGCCAAACCGATCCTTGACCACAACGCGCAAGGGCTTTGGCAACACGGTACCGATATTACCCACCTGCTGATCACCATTATCGGTGGGAGCTGCGGAAATATTTTGTGCATCGAGCGGTTCAAACACCACGGTAGCAGTATCCACAATCTCAACCCGATTATTCATGTCATACGCCCAGACTTTCATCTCACCCGCGCGAGTCGATGCTACCGTGCCAGTGACCATACCATTGGCATCGCTCAACGAAGAGGGATTCTCCAGAATGAGATTCTGTCCCGTGGGCTGTTTCAAAATCACCGCTTTATCCGGAATGACATTTTCATACTGATCCATCAGCGTGACCACGATATTCGCGGTGGTGGTCCCTTCAGACACCTTGATCGGCGTGACCGGATAAGCCTGTACCATTGAGCGGTGTGGATCGGTAATATCGGGCAGTGCCCGCGCCGAAAAGCTGAGCGTACCAAGAGACTTGGGCCCGTTGGAGGAAGTGGCTTCCACAACATTATTGTTGTTTCCGGCCTCGGTACCCAGAGTCCAGGCCACGCTGGCAATACCATTTTCGGAATTGACCGTAACCGTACGCATCGAATCGTCGATGGCGCCGAGAAATCCCTTTCCAGCAATGACACGGAACTGTACCGGATGGGGTTGGTTCACCGGGTTGCCAAAACTATCAACCACACGGATCTTGAGCTCGTCCGGCAACACGTGTCCCACGGTACCGGTCTGCTCATCGCCATCCCAGAGCGCGATGGCATCGGCATTGGTGGCAATGGCGGAAATTCGAAAATGCACCGGGGAACCGTTCAGCGCCACGCTTTCAAATTCAGATGCTGCTGTCACATGATTGATGCTCTCCCCGGCACGCTGACCCAGGGTAAAGGTGACACCGACCACGCCATTTGAATCGGTTTTCTTTGTCTTTTCAACCGTGGCCGTTCCATCCAGGGATCCACCATTCGCCTCTTCAGTACTCTGAACCGTAAAGATGACGTCATGTCCCGCGATGGGATTGTCAAACGGGTCCGTAACCTTGACCTTGAGATCCTCGGGATAACTATTGCCGATACGTCCCGGTTCATCGGTGTCGGTCAGGGCAACAATCTTGAACGGATCCCCGATCGTGGCACTGGCATAATAGGTAAACGGTGAATTGATGAGGTTTTCATTGTTGTATTTAGCGGAAACCCTGAGAGAATTGTTTTTCGAGCCAGGGACCTTTCCGAGAGTCCATTCGACCTCAGCATATCCCTCGTCGTCAGTCAGAATCTCTTGTTCCGGTTGTCCACTGAGATTCCCCTTAACCGAATCCTCTCCCATCACAAAAAAGGTAACTGGCAGTTCCGGGACACCGTTACCATATTGATCAACGATCTGAACCCGGATTGCCTTGTCCAAAGTGGCCCCGACCTGTCCCACCTGATAATTGACGGCACGATCTTCCACCAGTCGGTTGGGTTCATCGGGACGAGCTGTCGCTTTGAATACCAGCACGGTGCCATTGTCTATGCCGGCATGGGCTTCCAACAGATTATTGGCGGTGCCGCTCTTGTTACCCAGCGTCCATTCCACATCAACGATACCGGAATCCGTCGAGGTCTTGACCTGCACCTGAGGTTGACCGTTGACCGTCCCGCCACCTTCACTGATCCGGAATAGAACCGGATAATCAGGAACCGGGTTCCCATAAGAGTCGGTGATTTTGACTCGGATGTGTTCATCCAGCGTCTGAGCCACCACACCTACCAGCGTATCCGCTTCCACCAGAGAAATCATATTGCCAGCATCGGTTACAATGGAGGTGGCAGTAAACGTCATGGGACTGCCGTTCAGAAACAAACCGCCCTCCTTGGTGGCGGTGGCTTCCAGCCGCCAGGTCCCGGGAAGAGTTGGCATTTTCCACGTCAC
Source organism: uncultured Cytophagia bacterium (assembly GCA_964413725.1). Classification (GTDB taxonomy): domain Bacteria; phylum Zhuqueibacterota; class Zhuqueibacteria; order Residuimicrobiales; family Oceaniaggregativiventaceae; genus CAYPUH01. The sequence goes on along the minus strand of CAYPUH010000066.1, from coordinate 13,439 downwards.
CACGGCATAGCCATCCTTGCCCGTCTGGAGCGTCTTGAAGGGACTCTCCCCTTCCTGATCCACCAGTGTACCGCCAGCACTCTTGACTTCATAGGTCACAAAATAATCTTCGATGGGATTGCCGTGAATATCGGTCACCCGCGCCTTGATGGGTTGTAAAAGCTGCTTTCCCACCTCTGCACTCTGACTGTCCGACAGCGCGTATTTGACCAGATTGGCTGCCGGACCGGGATTGGACGTGGCTTTAAACACCACAGGTGAATTGGTGAGTTGCTGTTCGGAATTGTTGATATAATACGAACGAGCTTCCACCACCTGGGAATCGACTCCGGCCACATTGCCGAGATTCAGAGTCGCCTGCGCATATCCCTGATCGTCAGAATAAACCGTCACATTATCAGAGCCACCAAAGTTACCGCCACCTTCGACCACGTTAAAGGTCACCGGATGGTTGGCAACATACTGACCCGCTATGGGGCTCTTGACCCTCACCACAAAAGGTTGTGTTAATGTAGAGGTCACCGGACCGGATTGATCCCGTCCAGAGATATATTCGAGTTCACTGGCCACCACCTCATTGGAGAGTGACGCCTGAAAAATCAGCGAATCCGGAGTCAGGCCCTGTGCTGTGGCCCGCACCTTGTGGGTCTGTTGAGGCGTGGTTCCCATAATCAGGGTGGTCTCTGCTTCACCGTTACCATCGGTCTTTTTGTTTCGCTCGGTCAGGGGTTCCTGATCCAGATAGGCTTCGTCACCCTGTAGGAGCTCGAAATGTACATCATATCCCACGATGGCGTTACCGTGTTTATCGGTCACTTTGACCACAAAGGGTTCAGACAACGGCAACCCCAGATATCCGGTCTGAGTATCCCCCGACACCATGACAAAGCGCTCGGCCGGTCCGAGAACACCTGTGGCACTCAGCTGGATGGGGGACCCGGACACACCGGGAGCCACCACTTCGGCTTTGTTAAAGCCGACGTCCTTGCCTAAAATCCAGTTGGCAAAGGCATATCCATCCGCGTCGGTACTCACTGAAATCTCACTGCCCTGCAGACTGCCATTGAGGGATCGGAAACTACCGCCCCCCTGAGTGATCCGAAACTGAACCGGAAATTGCGGAAATCCCGTCCCATCCGCCTTGACCACCCGAACACGCACAGATTCCGGCAACGGTTCACCCGCCTGGTATTCCTGATTGTTGCCTCCGGTCAACTCAATACGATCCGGAATGCTGCCTACGGTGATCGTAAATGAACGTGGAGACCCCTGCAAGCCGGGCGCGGAAGCATTGACCACATACTCGGTATCGATATATCCGAGCGTCACCTGGGTCACCGCCGTACCGCTGGTATCGGTCAGAGACGTTTGGTTGGACAGGGTGGCGCCACTGCCCTGCATCACCTGCCAGTTGACCTGAATGTTCGGCACTCCATTGCCATACTGATCCTGAGCGATAACCTGTAGAGGCATTGTAGATCCCAGAAATCCGGGTAAATTCTCATCTTCCGGATTCTGATACAACGTAACCGCCTCCCCGGGAATAGCATAAAGATCAAAAACAGCCGGTTCCAAGGCGATTCCGTCGTCATCGGTTGTCGTGGCCTCGACTTTAACTCGACCGGCTGTATTGCCAAAGGTCACGGTGGTAAATGCGACACCATCGTTGTTGGTCATATTGGGAAAAACCGGACCGGTACCCCCCTGACTTCCGTTGGGCGGACGATAGTTGCCGGCGATATTGCGGTTAACGACCGCGAACTTGTCCACCGCCCATCCGGGTTCATACACGTACAGATGCAATGTATGCTGACCTTTGTCGAGATCATAGCTTTGTGGAATCTGATACCAGCTGTTGAATGAGGACTGAACCGGAAAAGATCCGTTCGGACTGGCCCAGGCACCCCCCTCCTCCTGCCACGATTGGGTTCCATCGACCGAATAATAAAATCCGTCCTTGTTGTCAGATTCAGCCTTGTAACGCATCAAAAAGACATAATTCCCCGCCTCGGGGGCGTAGAATGAGAGCCGTACCACCTCATCGCCGCGCTGTCCGGCTTCATAGGGCGTCATCACATAAAAACCACCGGATGCGTCCGGATCGTCATCATAGGCCCGGGCTCGACCGAGTATCGATGCACTCTCTGCTTCCTCCCAGACCAGACCGTCCCATTCGTATTCATTGACACTCAGGGTGTGGTCGTGATCGGCGGGTTCTGAAATGCTGAAATCAACCGTCACACCCGACAACGGCATCCCCTCTTCATTGGTCACCTGGACCTTTAGCGTGTCGGGAAGAGTGGTTCGGATATCTCCAGACTGGTTGTTTCCCGCCACCACATCCACATTGGACGGATTGCCGCTGGTGGGAATATAAGCAGTAAAATTATCCAGATTGCTGATGTTATCACCAAAAACGCCGGATCTCGCATACTGCAAAACACCCACATAAGCGTTTTCAAGAGATACCGCTGGATTGTTTAGGGTCAGCGTGGCATCCAGAGAGCCGTCAATATAGAGTTCGATTCGGTACGAACCATCCCCATTGTCCCGAATCATGGCCCGCATCGTGGATCCCGCCGAAGGCAACGGCTGAGAGGGACTCGCACTGTCTTCCAATATACCTGTTGCCAGATCTCCATTGGACACACCATACAATCGCACATCGTCATTCTTGCGATAGATAACGTAACCGTTGGCGTCTGAGCTGGGAGAATCCAGAAACAACGCCAGCCCCATGGGGACGGTATTGGAAACAAGGGTAAAACTGTTTGGACTAAAAGTCACCGCTAACCCTCCGGCACCCGCACTCTTGTAGGCCGCTAGGTAACTCCAACTGCCATTTTCGCCATCATTGACCTTGAGTTCTCCTCCCGAAACAGATTGAGAGGGATCATAAGCCCAGGCGTTGTCATCTCTGCTATCGAACGGATCGATGACCTGGGAATAATTGTCCTCACCTGGAGGGGGAGTCGGAGGATCATCACCACCACCGCCGCCACCGCCACCGCCGCCACCACCACCGGTGCCGGTGTTTTCCACACGAATGGCGGAAATATCATTGGCGTTGTTTCCCAACATCACCACACCACCATACTGGATGGTATAGGGCGTGGACGACGGCGACAATGTGACCGCCTGCGTCCCCTCGATGGAAACCACAAAGGAACCGTTGCTAAACTCAACCGTCATCGCATCCCCGGGACCCGGCACCACATAACTGGATTGTTCGGCAAGTTTGTCCTGTAACACACCGCCGACGGCTGAATAGAGACGGTAGCTCCCGTTACGGAAATAGATAAAATATCCGTTTGTCGACAGAGAGGCTGAAGACGCCAATAACACACCCCCCGTCTGGATGCCTGCCGAGGTCGCAGCTGGCGATTCAGTCCAGCGGATGGTGACTTTGTTTGCCGAAAACGCAGTCTTGAACACAGCAAAATCCCATTCGGCAGTGGAATTGCTGTTGTGCAGGTTGCTACTCTGCTGAACAAAGGCGTTGTCGGCAACCCAGGTCGAAGCAGGCAAAGGACCCGTACCATCAAATCCATCCTGCGCCATCTCCTGAGCCGAGCCGGGAACGGCCCCTATCAACAAAACAACCAATGCAACAATCGAGAGTCGACATCGTCGTGTCATGATCCCTAACCTCCAAAGCATGGATGTATCGGTTTGTTTCAGCGAGGAACACATGTTTGAACTCGTGACAAACTTCATCCTCGTTTTCCCTATTAAGTGTTTATTTTTTTTGACTCATCGCGAATTCTTCATCATATTTTGCAAAACATATGCCAGACAAATCGGTATTTCACAACCGGACACTTTTTGTCTCCACAGACCCTTTTATCACTCTGATGAATAACCTGTATAGACAAAAAAAAACCGGATCCCGCACATTTGGGATCCGGCTCTGCACCTGACAAGACAGTTATATATTATCAATACTTTAACTTGTAAAAAACCGGGTGGATTCATGCTCCTTTATTTGAGATAGAGCATTTTTTGCGAACAAACTGTGTTCCCGTCGTTCACCTTGAATACATAAACGCCGGAAGCGACCGGTTGTCCCTGTTGATCGCGGCCATCCCACTCGAATTCGTAGACACCTGCACCGCGATGAAACACAGGCCAGGACCGTATAGAACGACCGTCCACCGCATAGATTGCAATCTCCAGTGACAGTGATGTGGCCAAATCAAATACCACCCGGGTGGTTCCATTAAATGGATTCGGATAATTCCGGGCCATCGTCCATTGCTCGGGCAGACTGGTCGCGATCACCACCGGCTCGGAAAATGAAATCGTTCCATCGGTATCGACTTGTTTGAGTCGGTACCGCAGCTTACCCGGAAGCGGTGTGCTGTCGACAAACTGATAGTGTTGCTGACGAAAAGTGGTGTTGTGCCCGTCGACCCATCCGATGGCAGAAAATGACTGACCTGTAGCCGCCCGTTGTATCTCAAAACCGAGATTGTTGGTTTCACTCTCTGTTCGCCACACCAGCCGAACCGTCCCATCCGATCTCTCGGTCGCCTCCAGGCAAGAGAGCTCCACCGGTACCACAGGAGAATCGGTGAGCGGTGTAAAGCTATACGCTTCGTAACGATACGCGCTCCATTCACGGTCAAGCGTCCGCAACCGGATATCCAAAACAGTCCGTCCCCAAGTGTAGAGAACCGGGATATCAAAATCAGAGTCCCGCCACCCTTTTGACTGATTTTGACCTGCTGAATACCATATCCCCACCTCCTGATCATTCACAAACACTCGCGCCTGTTGATGAGGACGGTTGTAATCCATCCGACGACGCAACCGGATGCCATTGTTCTCAGGCTCGAGGGTCACCTGAAACATGATCCCCCCTTCTCCAACATATCCATCATCGGAGATGGCAATATCATCATCATCACCCTCATAAAAGTCGGACTTGTTATCAGGAAGGAACGAGCCAGTTCGCGATAAATTGTGTGCGGCCTCGTCCGAGCCATCCCCTACATCGATGGCATCCGTCAGGTTCAACGTGGGGGTATTAATGCCATACCAGAATGTCACACTCGAATAGACGGATTGAATGTTATTGTCTCCGCCATGTTCAATGCCAAACCGTATATCCGATGAATAGTTTAGATGATCCGTCAGAAAAAACCGATAACAGATAAATGGGGTCTGATCTTCAGAGTCGATACTTCCATAGGGGAACCCGTCAACCGCTCTGGAAAAATTACCCCCTTTGTCAAAGTACCACCCTCCGTTAAAAAAATCCTCGGTACCGGTTCCGTAAACCTGCGGAGTCATACTGCCGTCGATATAGATGCGTTCATCGCCTTCCAGATGTCTGTTACTGAGAGAGGGTTCGGTTTCCAGAACACAGCCAACCACATGGCCGGTCCCCTGCGTCTCCAGAAACAAATAATCACGTCCATATTGCGTGGGATTGGATTTGTAATAGGCATGAAAATAGCCCATGGAACGCCCCAGTCCTTCAGGCACGTCGGAATCAATCTGCAAAGTGTAACGAAATTGTTTCGCGGGACGATCGCCCCGATTGACCAGGGAAATACGGGCGGATGACTGGAACGGCATGGGAAAATAACAGTAATAGACACCGGTTTCAGGATCACTGCCAACCGGCAATGCCTGAGCCGCAAACTCGTAAACCCCACCGCCAAAAAACAGATAAAATGGGGCGACCACATCACTGCTGTCCCGGTCGTCCCAGGTGATCTCCAACCAGACATCCCGCCCAAAAGCCAGGATGTCCGACTGGGTTGCATCGAGAATATCACATTCTATTGCCAACAAGGTGCCGGGCTGGTCCAGAGTCAGGTCATGTCGTTCTCCGGCGGCCAGACTCAGAGTATCCTCATAGGTTGTGAGTGGAAGGTCATTCCAGGGATTGGAACCAGCTCGTTCAAACCATTCAATGGATGAGGTCAGATCCGACTGATTGGAGAGACTGGACAGTTGCGTCCCGGCGGGATACGTTTTGTAAGTGATATTATAGTAATCGGGTTCCTCGGTCAGAACGATTTTCAGAGACTGTTCATATTCGATGGGAACATAACTGGTAAATCCTCCGCTGGTGCTTTCCCATCCTCCTATCAGAGGTGACAGAAAGGGATGTTGAGTCCCCTGAAAAAAATCTTCAGCTGGCATCCGGTAGCGGGGAGTGGATTCCCCATCAAAATAAAACAGTATGTCCCCGTCAGGAGCGAGTCCCCGCCATGTGAACCACATCCGATAAACACAACCCGGGCCCTTTTCATCAAACAGCACAACAAACCCATCGTTTTCATAAAGATAGGGCTTGTACAATTCCGGTACATCCGCGCCGGATCGGTCCTTGTTATCTCCTGTCTTGTCATGACTGGACACCTGACGGATTTGTTGTGGCGATCGAAGGTCGCACAAATTGCGAAAATCCGCAAATGCATCCAGTCCAATGGCATCCCCGGCAGATGCTGAAGGGATTATCAAAATCATGACCGTCAGTATCTTTAGAAAAATAGCAAAAAAACGCTTTATATCATAAAAACCCATATGGTGTGCTCCCTGATATACAGTGGTTTTACCACCATGGATTCCTCTAACGGGGTTTTTGACTCTCGGATTTGCAAATTTCGTAATGCTTTAACATCTGTTCATAATGAACATCCGGGTCATATTGCAACTCTGCTTTTCGCCGGGCGGCCTTTCCCATTCGGACGATCAACTCCGGATGGTGGATCAAATGGCTGATTTTTTCCCGTAGTTGGTTCCGGTCGCCGGATTGAAAGACATAACCGTCAACACCCTCATCGATCAATTCTGGGATGCCGCCGCGATTCGAGCCAATAACCGGTTTACCCAGCGCTTGGGATTCATAGATCACCAGAGGGGAATTGTCATGCCATTCAGAGGGAACAACCGTAAATTTGCTGTTGGCGACAAGCGATTTCAAGGTATCCCCGGATTGATACCCCATCATGCGAATGGATGTCAAACCTTCTCGCTCGATTCGCCGCTTCAATTCATCTTCCATCGGGCCCGTGCCGAGGACATAAAGCTCGGCTCCCGGCACATTTTTGACAGCGTCGAACAACAGGTGTAGTCCCTTTTCATGTGTCAGGCGTCCCATAAAAACAAAATAGGACCCAGAATCATAATTCGGGGGATATGCGGACAGGTCCAGGGTGTAGGGCTGGATGACAAAACGCGTCTTGCCATATCCATACTGCGCCACCTTTCCACCCAAGAAACGGCTGGGCGAGATAAACAGATCCACACCGTCCTGATAGCTTTTCAGCCATTTGTGTAGAAAGGCTTCGACCGTCACCAAAGCACTTGCCACATAGGAATCCCGAAAACACTTTTTAAACGTCGCATTCCAAAACTTTTTCCCCTGGCAGGCTTCACAGACGTTTCTCCGACCATCAAGAAAAATATAGTTGGGACACACTAGTTTATAATCGTGCAACGTGAGACAAACCGGAAGAGTGTGTTTTCTCAGGATCGGAAAAATTGCCGGCGACACATGATGATAAATACTGTGGACATGCGCGATATCGGGTTGGGTATCCCGGATCAGCTGATCCAGTCTCTTTTGCGCCTCCCGGTTATACAAAAAACGGGAGAGGGTTTTCAGCCGGGAAGAGATCGCGTCCTTTGAGGTCAATTCATCCGGATCAATCCGCGGTGAAAAAAAATCGGAATAGTCGGACGCTTCATTCCTGGGATGCTGCATGGCAAAAGGAATGACAGTATGTCCCCGGGATTCCAACAAACGTGTCAGATTGAAAACATATCTCTCGGCTCCACCCTCAACATAATGGAATTTGTGTACCATCAATATCTTCATGTCCACCCGCTCATCACTTTTGTGTCGTTCTGATCTTTGCGTTATTGTTTATTAATAGTCCGAATGACGAAACGCATCAAAACCGCAAGACATTCATATCTGAAAACACCGATTTTTATGGTTCCTGATCATTCATCGACTCTGAAATTCGCTCGGGTTTTTCTCATTCGATGGCATGGGTCGCCGTGCTTCGCCTCGCATATTCCGTGTAAAGATCCTGAAACCCTTCTACCTGTTTTTCCAGAGTAAAATGCTCCCGTATCCGTTTGAGTCCCTGTTCACCATATCGTTTTCGAGCTGAAGCATCTTCGATCACAGAGGAAAGAGCGGTGGCCAAAGCATCGGAATCTCTGGGTGGAACCAGAATGCCGGTGTCGCCATCCACCACCGCTTCTTTGGTTCCGTCTACAGGCGTGGCCACCACCGGCAATCCAGCAGCCATGGCCTCCAGAACCACATTGGGCAGTCCCTCATACATAGAGGGAAGAGTAAACACATCAAAAATTCGCAGCAGGCGATGCACATCGTGACGGAATCCCAAAAAGATAAAATGATCCTGGAGAGAATAGTCCCGGACCTGCTGTTCCAGTTCCTCACGCAGCGGACCATCGCCGACCAACAGTATTTTAAGATTGGGTATTGAAGACACCAGTCTGTGCGCGGCCTGAATCAAATACCGGTGTCCCTTCTGATCGTGTAGGCGAGCAACCATGCCTACCACCGGATCTTCACGGGCAATACCCAACTCATCCCGCAGCTGATGTTCATCACCTGGCTGGTACAGGTCGGTATTGACACCATAGGGAATGACCATAATCTTGCTCTGCGGCACCCCACGTTCTTCAACCGACCAGCGAGCAGTGGCCTGTGATACTGCGATTACCTTGTCGGCAAAGGAAATAGCCAATCTGTACATCCATTTCCGATGTGGTACCAGCCAGACTGGGGAAGAGATCGTCTCCCAGCAGAACACACCCCGCGCACCTCCCCATTTACCCACCAGAGCGCCCATCACATCTGCATAAAACAGTGTCGTCATCACAATATCGATGTCATGCTCTCGGATCACACGCCTCAATTTGGGAATAAGGGTAAAATCAAATCGAAAATGTCGCGGCAGTTGGACCAAACGAACATCCAGTTGATTAAAATAATCCGCCAGTTCATCTCCAAGGCCCAGCGTACAAACCGTCACCTGAAACCGGGAGGAATCCAGATACTTTATCAGTTCCCAGAGCTTCTTTTCAGCTCCACCGAGATTAAAACCTTCCACCAGCTGCAGGACATTGATCTTGTCGTCTACCATAATTTGTTCCTGTTGCGTTTAAGTGTAAATCACTCTGTCTGAATCCTCACGCTCACCCTACTGGATCCCTGTCACCGTCTGGCAGATTATTTCCAACGCCTCTGCCTTGTGAGCCCACGTATGATACTCTCGGATCAAACGCGCGGCTTCATGGCCCAGAGCGGCGCGTTGCTCCGGGTGTTCAATCAGGGTTACAAACTTTTTTTCGAGATCGGAAGGATCATCATATCGATAAAACAGAGCACTCTGACCATCCGAGAGCACCCGCCTGATTTGACCCAAAGGAACGGTCAGTATCGCCTTACCCAAAGCCATATATTCAAATATCTTGACCGGGGAGTAGTAAAAGACTTTCGTTTTGGGGTATGGGGCCAACGCGACATCAAAAAGATCGACATAGTCCGCAATCATATCATGCTCGATATAGGGGACAAACACTATCCGCCTGGACAAATCGTTTTGTATGGAATCCTGAATCTTTTGAGTTAACGGTCCGCCACTGCCCAAAAAGAGGAAATAAACCTGAGGGAATCTGGGCAAGACACTTTGAAACAGGGACAAAAATGAATCGATACCGTGCCAGTAATGCAATGATCCCAGAAACCCGCAGACAATCGCATCCGAAGGGATGGACAGCTCCCGCCGACGCTGCTCCCGTTTTTTGCATACCGGAATATCGGTACCATTGGTAATCACCGAAAGGGAGGACGAAGAGACTTTATGGAGCCGACGATAATAGTTCCGGGTGACCTGCGACTGTGCGATGATATGGGTACTGTAGTGAAGGTTCAGATATTCCAGATTCAGAACCCACGATTTCCACAGGACACCATCGGGATTGTTGTACCGCAACCATTCATAGGACATAGCTCCATCTGCTTCAAGGATCACCGGCAATCGGTACCAACGCGCAGCAAGCACCGCAGAAACGCGGTATAAATCCAATCGGACGATTACCAGATCCGGCCGGACTCGTCGGAGCAACCGGATTTCTTTGCAAAAGGTTACGGCATTCCAGAGAACCTGTTTGGGCGTAAACAACCATCTTCGTAATCTGCGAGATCGTTTCCGGGTGCCTCGCTCCACGGTGGTGGATCCGGTTTCTGTACCAGGCCGGTCAAAGGGCCAGTATTCCACCACCTCGTGTCCTCTGTCACGCAATCCCTGCAGCAGTTTTTTCGCCTTGATGGTGGAACCAATCGAACTGCCATAGAGATCATTCATATAATTTAAATACAAAATTCGCATCAATCCATCTCACCTGAAATCTGAAGACACCAAACCATCAGGTCATTTTCCAAAATGTATGCAAACTCAAACCAGGAAAAAGGCGCGCCAAAGGTCTGGAAACAGGGGAAAAAAGACGCTGAAAGACCGAACTGACACGGCCGGGCATTTTGGGATGCCACAACCAGGGCATCAGCCCGATGGACACCTCTCTGGGGTATCCGATCCACCTGAAATGAGAAAATCCGGCCCGGGAAAAGAGAACTTTGACATGGCCGGGCGTCACAAAGTGTTCGAGTTCCTGTGGTTTCCAAAAGTCAAAGGGAGCCCAGGTGTCACGCTCGTACGAGCCCCGTGCTTCTGTCCATTTTTTTACCCACCCTGCCGGATTGCTGTAATTCGGGATGGAGAGAAACAGCGCTCCACCCGGTTTCAAAACGCGGCGGAATTCATTGGCAGCCTGTTGCTGATCCGGATAGTGTTCAAAACTATCCAGACAAATGAGTAAATCGACAGAGCCGTCCGTCACCGGAATGTGATGCGCGTCCGACTGGATAAAGGTTTTGTGATCACCGGAAAGCTGGCGCTGACTCGGTTGCCGCACGAGATCCAAACCGATATACCTCGTTTGCGAGGAAAATAACATCGATAACAGTCCGGTACCACATCCCACATCAAGGACCTTTGGCTGATCGAGAAAAAGCCCCAGACGGTCAAAAACCTCCTTAAACAAAGAGTGATGAACATCCCCCTCCTGAGTGATAAAAGGTGATGTGACCAGTGCTTTTTCACGGCTATAAAATTCATGCAATAACGCAAGTTTATCAGGCACGTCTACAATTCCTTATGTTGACTCCACATGGTTACATCTCAATTCATAGACAGGGCACCTGGAGATGAAACAGAACTCTGGATTCTTTAGGCTATACCACGGGAGGCATTCCCTCCCTCCATACATATTGACCGGCAGAAAGATGCCGGAACAAATCTATACTGCCGTTTGACGATTTTTGAATAGGTACCACCCTGTTTTTACCATCCCGGGAACATCGATGCAGTTCAGGATATGCAACAAAACGAGATAAAGCGATAACAGAATCAAAAACAGAAGGGGAAAAAAAATTGATTTCAATCCCCACGCCACAGCAGCCAGAATCAGTGTGGCCAGAAGCAATTTCGAGAACATACCCAAAAACGGGCGGAAAGGACTCAGACCATGAAAAATTTCGCGCCGGGCTCTCAGGGTAAGAGCAAAAAGGATAAACGATTCTGTCAACACCGTGGTGATCGCCGCACCGACATACGAATAAAACGGAATCAAAATCGCGTTAAATACCAGATTGAGAATCAAACCGAACATCTGAAACCGAACGAGCTTTCGCTGCATATCGAGAGCGGTGTACAGCGGCACAAAAAGAGCATTGAACATCTGAAAAAAAGCGGCAAACACCAGAATTCGTATCGCGACAATCGACCCGACATATTGATCACCAAAAACCGTAAACACGATGGGTTTGGCCAATATCCACACCATCGGAATAAGGGGAATGGCAAATAGCGCCAGGTAAGAAACGCTTTTGGCAAACAGTTGAGAAATATCCAGCCGATTGGCTCTCGCAATAGTCAGTTGAGGTAAAAAGGCGGTTGCCAGGACCATCGGGATAATATGGATCAGTGTGAGCAACTTGTAACTGGCAGCATACAAACCGATATCATTAAAACTCGACATCCAGGACAGCATGAGAATGTCGGCATAGTTGTAACAGACCGACAAAAAGATAGACAATCCAAACGGATATGAGGTACCTATAAATGTCAGGGCGCGTCTGAGATGAAATCGGATGCAAAGTCTGAAAAAGGACGTTATAATCACTCGATACAGGAACAGTAGTCGGATAATACCGGAAATCAGAAAAGACAAAATAAAAATTTTAATACCAAATCCCAACAAAAGCAGTAAAATGCCCAGAGCAACCGAAACAAACTTGTCAACCGACACACTGAGGGTTTCAAAATGCATGCGTTGCAATCCGCGAAACAACCCGTGGCTAAACTGGGCAAACGAGGCCATCAAAGCGCTCAGGCCATAGACCAAAATGACAAATTGTGCTGTTCGACTCAGATCGCTCAAAGCAATATAAGCAAGCAGCAACAACAACCCACCAAAACTCAGAACCAACTTGACACTCAACATCTCGTTATAGAGAGCTCTGGCAATTGTTTCGAGTTTGGCCACTTCACGGGTGATCAGCACATGCAATCCAAGATCACTCAAAAGAACCACAAAAAAGCCGAGGGTGGTGGCCAGCGAATAGAGACCGTATCCGTCTTTACCGAGATATCGGGTGGCAATGGGAACCAGGATGAACGCCATGGCGGTGTAAAAAAACTGACTGAGACCTGAAAAGCTGATATTTTTAAAGAGTTTGTCAGTCATTTTGTGATCATCGCTGTTTCTTCTCTGTGTTTTGCCATACGAGTTATCGATGGCTGACGGAAGGCAAGTGAGGCTCCCCGGATCCTGGGAGTGCGGGCACCTTTTTCCAGACCGGAGGGGAATGTCGAGAGTCGTTGTCCGACTCTTGGGCCCCGGTCGCGGAGGATGAGGATTGCCGCTGTGAGATGAGTTGCTGACGCAACCAGTTTATTTGTATCTGACGCGACATCTGTTTGCGCTGGATGCTGGCAACAGCAGCGATACCGACTGCCAGCCCCCCCACCGCATAGTGTGACAACAACACCATGGGCAAGCGGTAGTCGGGAGCGACCATATGATATATCATCAAGCCGGTGTATCCGGAAAGGACTCCAATTCCCATATGATAGACGAATGGATCCCTGGCGGCAATCACCTTCCTACCCATAATAAAAACCAAAGCATGTATCAGCACGAACAAAACAAATCCAAGCGTACCCTGTTGTGACCAGACCAGTAGATACAGATTGTGAACAATTTTCGTTCCCTGCGTCCGTTTATCAGCATGGTATCGGTAATTGTTCAAACCCACCCCAAATACGGGGTGAGCTCGGATAATACGAATGGCATCGCGAGCCAGCCCCATACGACTG
>CAYPUH010000065.1:0-16542 GCA_964413725.1 uncultured Cytophagia bacterium | reverse complement strand
GTGGCGTCCCCCGCGGGCGAGTGATCGAGATTTTTGGGCCGGAATCTTCAGGCAAGACAACTCTGGCGTTGCATATTGTGGCTGAAGCTCAAAAACGATCCGGATTGGCCGCTTTTGTGGACGCAGAGCATGCGCTGGATGCGGTATATGCGCGCAATTTGGGTGTCGATACCGACAACCTCCTCATCTCCCAGCCGGATACAGGAGAACAGGCTTTGGAGATTACCGAAACACTTGTAAGAAGTGGAGCGCTGGATGTGGTGGTTGTGGACTCTGTCGCTGCGCTGGTACCCCGGGCTGAGATCGAGGGCGAGATGGGTGATGCACAGATGGGATTGCAGGCTCGACTCATGTCCCAGGCAATGCGTAAATTGACAGCTGCCATCAGCAAATCCAAAACGTCGGTCATTTTTATCAACCAGATCCGTGAAAAAATTGGTGTGATGTTCGGCAACCCGGAGACGACCACCGGAGGCCGGGCATTAAAGTTTTATTCCTCTGTTCGTCTGGATATTCGCAGGATTGCCGCCGTCAAGGAAGGTGAGAATCTGGTGGGTAACCGGACGAAAGTCAAAGTTGTAAAAAACAAGGTGGCACCTCCCTTTCGTGAAGCGCAGTTTGATATCATCTATGGTGAAGGAATATCCTGGATCGGAGATCTTTTGGATCTCGCGGTGCAAAACAATATTATTGAAAAGTCGGGTACATGGTTTTCTTATGGTGATGAGCGTCTGGGTCAGGGACGTGCCAATGTAAAACGCTATCTCGAGGACAATCCTGAATTGCTCAACGTTTTGAATAGTAAAGTTCGGGAGACGATGGGTTTGATCGAACCCCAAAAAGCCTCTCAGGATGAAAGCAAAATCCCGGAAAAAACAAAGACATCCTGATCCATGAGTGTCTCCCGACTCATAAGTGCCATTGAGGTCCAAAAAAAGAATACGAGCCGGTATTCGGTGTTTCTCGATGGAGAGTATGCCTTTGGTATCAATCAGGATGTGTTGCTCAAGAGTGGTATCGCCCGCGGTGATCTCCTTGATGAGGAGCAGATCCGTGAAATCCTGGAAATGGAGGAAAAACATCGGGCCCGACAAAAAGCCCTGCGTTTGTTGTCGGTTCGGGCACAAAGTACGCATGAGCTGCGCGAACGTCTCATCCGGGATCAGGTTTCCTCTGCTATAGTTGAGGGGGTACTGTCTGAGATGGTCCGCCTGAAATTGCTCGACGATGCAGAATTTGCCCGCATGTTTGCCCGACAGCGATTGCTGACCCGCCCAGAAGGGCGCTTTCTTCTTCGTCGTGAATTGAAACAAAAGGGCATACGCGACGATCAAATAGAAGATGCCCTGAATGCTGCCTACAGTGAGCAGGATGAGATGACGCTGGCAGTGAATCTCGCTCGCAAAAAGAAAACCCAGGTTCGACATCTGGAAGGCATCAAGGCACGAAAACGTGTGTATGATCTGTTGGCTCGTCGGGGATTTGCCTGGAATGTGATTGAAGAGATCATGGATCGATGGAAGTCGTTATAATTGCGAACGGCTTTGGATTTATTGGCTCGATTGGAATGAGAAACAACGGAGACTCTAGTTGCAAAACCAAACGATGACATCAAACGACATAAGGCAATCCTTTTTGGAGTTTTTTCGGGAAAAGCAGCATCATATCGTTCCCAGTGCCCCTGTTGTGCCTTTGAATGATCCGACATTGCTTTTCACCAATGCCGGAATGAACCAGTTTAAGGATATTTTCCTGGGTGCGCGTGGAGCAGACTATTCGCGCGTGGCGGATTCGCAGAAATGCATTCGGGTCTCGGGAAAACACAATGATCTTGAAGAGGTTGGACGCGACACATATCACCATACCTTTTTTGAGATGCTGGGAAATTGGTCTTTTGGTGATTATTTCAAGGCAGAGGCCATAAAATGGGCTTGGGAATTGCTCACCGAGGTGTGGGGATTGCCCAAAAACCGACTTTATGCCACTGTTTTTTCTGGTGATGAACAGGATGGAGTGTCTGCTGACCATGAAGCTGCGGAGATGTGGCGGCAGCAGACAGATATCGAGCCGGATCATATCCTCTTTTTCGACAAATCCGACAATTTTTGGGAAATGGGTGAAACCGGACCCTGCGGACCCTGTTCCGAGGTTCATATCGATATGGGGCCGGAATTTGAGAACCTGGAGATTCCCGATCAGAGCGGTGTCAATTCCGGGTCCGCTCGCTATATCGAGTTGTGGAACTTGGTCTTTATTCAGTATAATCGGGATGAGGCAGGGATACTGCACCCTCTTCCCAATAAGCATGTGGATACCGGAGCGGGATTCGAGCGCCTGGTCGCTGTGCTGCAACATAAAGGCTCCAACTATGATACGGATATTTTTGAGCCTTTATTGAATACCATTTCCAAGCTGACCGGCAAACAATATGAATCTGAAACCGAAAGGGGCGTTGCCTTTCGAGTGCTGTCAGATCATATTCGCGCCCTTTCCTTTGCCATTGCTGATGGTGCCATCCCCGGCAATGAAGGCCGAGGTTATGTGCTTCGACGCTTGTTACGTCGTGCGGCACGGTTCGGGCGGGTCCTGGGAATGCATCAGCCATTTTTTTACAAACTGGTTCAACCCCTGGTGGGAAAAATGGGAGATGCTTACCCTGAAATTAAGGAGCGCCAGGAGTATATCGAGCGAGTCATTCATGCAGAGGAAGAAAGCTTTAATCGAACGCTGGACCGCGGCATTGAGATTTTTGAAAGCAAGGTCAAAGAGGTGCTGCTGGAGGGTAAGGCGGTGTTTCCGGGTGAGGATGCTTTTCTGCTTCACGACACCTATGGGTTTCCGTTGGATTTGACCCAATTGATGGCAGAGGAAAAGGATCTCTCTGTAGATGTTCAGGCCTTTAATCGGGAAATGGAACAACAGAGAAAGCGTTCTGCGAGCACTCGACAAGCCACATACCAGACTATTCATGTGGATCAGGAAAGTGGTGGCTCCGAGTTTGTTGGCTATACTACAGATACGCTCGATACGGTGATCGTCGATGTTCAGGAACAACACATTATACTGGAAAAGACACCGTTCTATGCTGAGGGCGGTGGTCAGGTGGGCGATAACGGTCGCATCTTTAACGATGGGTTTGTATTTCGAGTCACAGACACCAAACGTATCGGGAGCCATATTGTTCATATGGGAGAACTGGAATCCGGAACCTTACCCTATGCCGGGGCAAAAGTGACAGCCAGTGTGGATGTCGAACGCCGACGTGCGACAGAACGGAACCATACGGTCACTCATCTTTTGCACCAGGCACTTCGTCAGGTGCTCGGGGATCATGTCAGTCAGGCCGGATCATTGGTGAATCCCAATTATTTGAGATTTGATTTTACTCACTTTGAAAAGCCCTGTCCGGAGGAGCTTCAACAGATTGAGAGCATCGTAAATCAACAGATTTTACGAAATCGGGACATCGGGTGGCAGATGATGCCGCTGCAACAGGCAAAAAAGGACGGGGCGATGGCTCTGTTTGGAGAGAAATACGGAGATGAGGTCCGCGTGGTCGAAATTGACCATTACTCCAAGGAATTATGCGGCGGCACTCATGTGAGAGCCACGGGTGAAATTGGGGAGTTTCATATCATCAGCGAGTCTGCTGTCGCGGCAGGCATACGACGTATCGAAGCGGTCACCGGATTTGAAGCGAAAGACTATTTTCGTTCCCGGGAGAACGCGGTGCAGCGCGCGGCATCCCTGTTGGGATGCTCTGAAGATGAGTTGCCCGACCGACTGGAGCACCTCCTGGATGAAAAAAAGGAGCTTGAACGTGAGTTGACAAGCCTGCGTCAAAAACAATCCAACACGGCTATTCAGGAACTTTTGAAAGAGAGTGACGATGTCTCGGGTGTGCGGGTAGTGGCTGCGGAGTTACCGGTTGCCGATATGGATGATTTAAAGAAAGCGGGGGATGTATTGCGTGATGGTATCGGATCCGGTGTTGGTGTTCTGGCAGCCGTGCTCAATGATAAAGTGAATTTCGTCTGTGTTGTGACCAAGGATATTATTGAGAGGCGAGGACTCAAGGCCGGTGATATTGTGCGGGAGGTCGCCAAACGCGCCGGTGGGGGAGGTGGTGGAAGCCCCCACATGGCATCGGCAGGTGCAAAAGATACAGCTAAATTGCACCAGGCTCTCTCGGATGTCCGGGACATTGTGGAGCGACAATTATCTTAGAGAGGGTAGCGGTGAGCGTTTACGAGCAATTATTACAGTTGAAAACCCAGCGAGGCGCTGGTTATCTCGTTTTGATCGATCCGGACAAACAACAGCTGGAACAGGCCGTCCGGACAGCTGAACGCTGTGAAACAGCCGGGGCCGATGCTCTACTCATTGGTGGGAGCCTTTTATTCTCTCACTGTTTCGATGAATTGATCCAGGCGGTTAAAAAGCACTGCTCGTTGCCGGTTATTATTTTCCCGGGCGGTACTCGTCAGATTTCTCCGTTCGCAGATGCCATACTGTTTTTATCGTTGATCAGCAGCCGTAACCCCAATCATCTTATCGGGGAACAGGTGATTTCGGCTCCGGTGATCAAAGCGATGGATCTGGAGCCGATATCCACCGGTTATATGTTCATAGAATCCGGAAATATTACCTCGGCGCAGTTTTTGAGTGACTCCAGACCCATTCCGCGGGAAAAATCGGATATCGCCATAGCTCATGCATTGGCTGCAGAATTTTTGGGGATGAAGTGCGTTTACTTGGAGGCGGGGAGTGGTGCACGATTTTCGGTTCCCGATCAATTGATACAGACACTTTCACACTATGTTTCCATACCCATGATTGTCGGAGGAGGGATACGGACTCCGGAAGAAGCGAGAAAAAAAGTTCAATCCGGTGCCGGTTTTGTCGTGACCGGAAATGTTCTGGAAAAAAATCCTGATGATATGAACCTGGTACGGGAATTTGCCGATGCCATTCATGCACACCCGACACCCCATACCGTAGACGGGAAATGAAATATTGTGTTTGTCGATATTCATGCACATCTACTACCAGATGTGGACGACGGCCCTCCCAACTGGGATGTTTCTCTGGAAATGTTGGAACAAGGAGAACGAGACGGGATTGAGCAAGTTGTTTGTACTCCACATATCTTTTCTGCCCGGGATTTTGACCGGGAACCTCTCTTAACGGCACGATTTGAAGAGTTGGTTCACCGGTCTCGCAAGCGTGGCCTTTCTATTGCCCTGTATATGGGTTCTGAAATCTATATACAACCAGATCTACAATTGCACCGGAGCCTGTCAACTCTGGCTCAAAACCAGAGATACTTTCTGGTTGAATTCCCCATGAATACGATTCCTGATTTTGTTGCCCAACGATTTTTTGACCTCGTGGTCGATCAAAAAATACCGGTCATTGCCCATCCGGAGCGCAATGGGCGCATTTTGACCAAACCGTCCAACGCCCTGGAGTTGGTCAAACGAGGCGCTTTGTTGCAACTCAATGCGGGAAGTTTATTGGGGCAGTTTGGAAACACCATACAACGAGTGGCCATGCAATTGATGGATGCCAATATTGTTCATGTTATCGCATCCGATGCACATGATGCAACACAGCGCCCTTTTCTGTTGGGAGCTGCGTTTGAGTTGGTAAAACAGAAATGGGGGGAGCGGCGAGCCGGGATGTTGTTTTCCGAGAATCCAAAGTGTATTCTTGCCGGGTCTTCTTTGCCGGATTTGGAGGCAATCGATGAGACCGCTTTCAATAAAATGACAACGCGGCCAGGATGGAAACGTCGTATCCAACGCCTGTTCTTCGAGAAATGATTCCAGATCCACCCTGCCGTTTCCTAATAAAACCAACAGGAGATAGATATGCCCGACAGATTGGAGCAAATTTCCGAGCAATTCAAAGACAGCGCACAGATCCAGACCCTACTGAGTCAGCAGGTTTCATCGCTGGTGAATGAAACGGCTGAAACGATGGTAGCGGCATTGAAAGCCGGAAACAAGCTCCTGATTTGTGGTAATGGTGGAAGTGCTGCAGATGCTCAACACTTTGCGGCTGAACTGGTCGGACGATTTATGATAGATCGACGCCCCCTTCCTGCCATCGCACTGACCACCGACACTTCTATTCTCACAGCCATTGGTAATGACTATTCCTATACAGATGTTTTCGAGCGGCAAGTGGAAGCCCTGGGTCAGAAAGGGGATGTACTTGTTGGTATGAGTACCAGTGGACACTCTGAAAATGTTATTCAAGCTTTCACGGTTGCCAAAAAGAACCATATATCCACCATCGCCCTTTTAGGCAAACAGGGGGGACAGTTACTGTCGATGGCAGATCAGGCAATTGTTGTCCCCCATCAGCTCTCTTCTCGTATTCAGGAGGGACATATCACGATCATTCACATCTGGTGTGAACTCATCGAACGCGACCTGTTTACTGACTGAGCTGTCATGATCAGCGACCCGATTGTGTTCCCGTTTGCGTTTTGAGCCGAGGGGAACCCAGACCGTCCATAAAGAGTTGCAGCATTAGTTGATACGTTCATTAACCCTAGAGATCTTTTGGGCTTTTTAAACACCGCCATATTGATTGGGCTCGCAGCAGGGGTGTTGCCTCTGTTAATACATCTTTTTGCCCGATCCCGCGCCAAATCTATTCGCTTCAGCTCCCTGAGCTTTTTGAAACGTCTTGAGCATCGCACAATTCGGCGACTGAAGCTTATGCAGATCTTGTTGCTGGTATTGAGGACGCTGGCGATTCTGTTTTTGGTTCTTGCGTTTGCCCGTCCCACGATACGTTCTTTTCCCCTGCAACCAGCGGGAGGGTCCAGGACCAGCGTGGTGGTGGTTTTTGATAATTCATACAGTCTTTCCCGGTCAACACCCAAAGAATCTCTGCTAGAGTACGGCCGTCGCTCTGCCACTGCCGTAACGGATCTTTTAAAACCGGGAGATGAAATTGCTCTGGTCCTGGCTACCGATCCATCCGGCAGAGATACTCCGTTTTATCATGATTTGGATGCCTTTGGCGAACAGGTGAATGATCTGGAAATCGATTATCGACGGGCGGATCTCCCCAAAGCCATCGATTCAGCCATCGGACTGTTACAGGGTCGCGATAATCTGAATCGGGAGCTCTATATTATATCGGATTTTCAGGCCAGTACCTTTAAAACGGATTCATCATTCAAGGTTCCCACCTCGATACGAATGTTTGCGCTGCCGGCTCTCTCCGAACGTATTCAAAATCTTGCGGTGGAATCAGTGACAGCCGTTACCACTTTATTCAGAGCCGGGAAAACCATCGAACTGGAAGCTCTCATTCGCAACACCGGTACCGAGCCGGCACCGTCTAGGCGAACACAACTCTATGTCAATGGCCAACGGGTTGCTCATGCGTCTGTTTCTGTCGATCCCGGAAAGCAATATCATCAACCTCTCTCCTTTATTCTGGAGACACCCGGTTTTATGACGGGTCGGGTTGATGTAGAGGGGGATGAAGTCACTGCCGATAATTCAAGCTTTTTTTCCTTTTCTATCCCGAGACACCTGTCTGTTGCACTGGTGGGAGCCGCTTCGGCGGAGAACCCATATATAGAGCTTGCCCTCCGACCGGGTTCACGAAACGAGAGCGACACGGTCATCGACCATCTGTCGCTAGAGGAATTGGATGAAGCGGACCCGAGTCGTTATGATGTGATGATTCTGAATGATATATCTCGTTTATCCACATCGCAAATCACTCGACTCAAAGCATATCTTGAGTCGGGGGGGGGACTGATGTTTGTTCTCGGAGACCATGTGGATATCAAGGCCTACAATAATGGAATCCACGACAAGCTGGGAATTCCTGCAATCGCCTCGATGATGCGTTCGCAACAAGGAACGTTTTCATTGGAACAAATTGACTGGAAACATCCTTTGTTTGAGGGGATGTTTGAGCAAGAACAGCCGGATATCGATCTGCCAGAGTTTGCGTTTGCGCTCAAACTGACCCGCTCGTCAACAGCTCTGCCTGTGATTTCTTATGATTCGGGCAGTCCCTTTTTACTGGACATTCCTGCCGAGCCCGGGAGAATACTGGTCTATACCACGGGGTTCGAGTCCGATTTAAATACATTTGCACGCCATCCTTTGTTCGCTCCCCTGATCACCCAATCTGTTCATTTTCTGGCAAGCGATGGTCATACTGGCAGTGAAAATCGAGTGGTGGGCGATGTGTTTCGGTCACGAGTACCGGCTGAGGTTTTGAATCAATCTTTGTGGATCCAGCGTCCGGATGGTCAGAAAGAGCGAGTCGACCTCAGGGAGCAATCTTCCGGAATGTGGATGGAATATGACCATCTGGACTGTCCGGGAATCTATCGGGTTTGGACTGAAAACCGGATCCTGAAAGCCTTTGCTGTAAATGTTGAACCTCAGGAATCTCTTTTTACGCCTGTGGACAGAAAAACCGTAGAGTCTCTATATGGAATGAATTGGGTGTCTGACTTTCGTACACTGTCTCAGACGGTTATGGAGATGAGATTTGGGAGAGAATTGAACGACCTTTTTTTGATTTTGGCCCTGATCTGTCTCGTCATCGAAATGGTTTTGTCGCGGGGAGTGGCCCAACACGAGCATATGCCGCAAACCGCCGGCTGAGAAAACTTGAATCAAGGAGGAAGAGAACAACGTCTTCTTTTAACAACAATCATATGAAAAGCCTGCAGGAAGAACGCGCCATTCTGGTTGGATTGGTTAAACGGAATCAAAGCCGCTGGCAGGTGAATGATTTTCTTGACGAATTGGAACTGCTCGCGGAGACAGCCGGGGCAGAGGTTATGGAACGGATGGTCCAGGAGCGCAACACAATCGATCCGGCGTTTATGATCGGGCGGGGAAAGGTTCAGGAACTGGCTCAAACCGCCAAGTATCTCGATGCGGACCTGGTTATCTTTGATGATGATCTGACTCCTGCACAGGTAAAGAATATAGAGTCCATTTGCAAGGTCAAAATTCTGGATCGGAGTGGCCTGATATTGGACATTTTCGCCAAACATGCGCGCACCCGTGAGGCCCGCACTCAGGTCGAGTTGGCTCAACTGAACTATCTGCTCCCCCGTCTCACCCGACACTGGACCCACCTGTCCCGACAGGTGGGTGGAATCGGTGTTCGTGGGCCTGGAGAAACCCAGCTTGAGATCGACCGGCGACTGATCCGTAAGCGAATCGCGACACTTGAAAAAGAGTTGCATAAAATAGTCGGTCAGCGGGAAACGCGACAAAAGCGTCGGCGGAATGTTTTTAAAGTGGCATTGGTGGGGTATACAAATGTGGGAAAATCCACTCTGATCAATGCCTTAACCGACGCTGATATTTTGGTTCAGAATCAGTTGTTTGCCACATTGGATTCCACATTTAGGGCCATGATCCTGGATTCCAGTGAAAAAGTTTTGTTGATCGATACCGTGGGCTTTATTCGCAAACTTCCACACCATCTTGTGGCATCCTTCAAGAGCACGCTTGAGGCCGCATCAGAGGCTGATTTGTTGTTGCATGTCATCGACATCACGCATCCGCAGTATGAAGAACAAATGCAGACGGTTCACAGCGTGTTGTCAGATCTTAATCTCGATAAAAAGCCATCTCTAAAGGTGTTCAATAAAATTGATGCTCTCAAGGATCCTTCCGTGCTCTCAGCGTTAGAAAAGACCGAGCAGCCCTGTGTATTTATCTCTGCTCATCGGGGAATCTTTTTATCTACCTTGAAAAACCAGATCAAGGTGCACTTGGATCGTATTTCTTTACATATGGACCTGACATTACCTATTGATCGTGCTGATCTGATTTCTCGTCTCCATGACATGGCCGATGTGGTTTCGGTTGACTATGATCACGATACCGCTTCCATTCGTTTAAAAGCGAGTCCGGCCAATGCCGAACGCATTCGCCGGTTGACCGACCAGGCCAAATAATACCGGAGAGACTGTATGCATATATTAATCGTCGACGATGATCAGAAAATCGGAGAGTCTCTCGCCTGGTTGCTTGAAGAGGATGACCATCGGGTGACGGTTTGTACCAGCGGCCCACAAGCTCTCTCCTGTCTAACGGAACATCTGTTCCATGTAGCGTTTCTGGATGTCATGATGCCTGAAATGGGGGGGCTGGAGGTATTAAAAAAATTACTGGAACAGCAACCGGATGTCAAGGTGTTTATGATTTCCGGTCATGCGGATGTCTCCATCGCCGTGCAGGCGACGAAACTGGGTGCCTATGATTTTTTGGAAAAACCTCTTAATCCGGAAAAAGTACGTCTGGAAATGAAGAAGCTGATCGAACAACATCGTGTCAGACACGAGAACGATCAGCTCCGATTACGCATGGGATGGGATACGGATCTTGTTGGATCCTCGGACGCCATGTCGGAGGTACGGGCACAAATCGAGCGGGCAGCACCGAGTGATGGCAGGATTCTTGTTGTGGGTGAAAATGGTACCGGCAAAGAACTGGTGGCCCGGGCCATTCATCAACAAAGTGCTCGACACAATCGACCTTTTGTTCAACTCAATTGTGCTGCTATACCGCGTGAACTCATTGAAAGTGAATTGTTTGGATATGAAAAGGGTGCGTTTACCGGAGCTCACAAACGAAAACCGGGTCTTATCGATCAGGCAGAGAAAGGTACTTTGCTTCTCGACGAGGTTGGTGATATGGCTCCGGA
This sequence comes from uncultured Cytophagia bacterium, assembly GCA_964413725.1. Lineage (GTDB taxonomy): Bacteria > Zhuqueibacterota > Zhuqueibacteria > Residuimicrobiales > Oceaniaggregativiventaceae > CAYPUH01. The sequence continues at coordinate 5,826 of CAYPUH010000065.1, read as the reverse complement.
GACACAAGCCAAACTCTTGCGAGTGTTGCAGGAGAACGAATACTACCGCGTGGGAGGAACCAAACCGCAACGCTTTGATGTCAGGATCATTTCCGCTACAAACAAAAATCTGGAGCATGTGATCCAAAAGGGTTCCTTCCGCCAGGATCTATATTATCGCTTGAACGTTATTCCCATCGCCGTGCCCCCTCTACGCTCGCGAGTGGAGGATATACCAAACCTTGCATCTCATTTTTTACGACTTGTCGGCCAAAAGTACGGAAAGAAGGAAAAACAGCTGACCCCTGCCGCGATACAGAGATTGTCCGCATATAACTGGCCTGGCAATGTAAGGGAATTGGCAAATGCCATTGAACGTTTGGTTATCATGACGCCGGGAGATACAATCGATCTATCGGATGTACAGTCTGTTTTGGGAGCAGATCCGGCCGGCACGAATTCAGAAACAACCACATCCCTCCTTGAGGATGCATCGTTGAAAGATCTTGTGAAAGAGTATGAAAAAAAAGTGTTACAGGATGCCTATAATCGGTATGGAGGGAATGTAAGTCGGATGGCGCAGAAGCTGCAAACAGACCGAGCCAATCTGCATCGCAAACTATTACGCTATGGCATCAAAACATAAAACGGGAATGATCTATGAGATCGAATTGGGTTTGGGCGAGTGTTCTCACCATCCTGGTCGGGTGTCAAACCGCTGGTTTTGCCCAGTCCGAAAAACGAAGGGGAACCAATCGAGCGTATTCTCAGGGGGATTGGGTAACCTATTCCGTCACACGATTTGTTCGCGATATCTCCATTGGATATGAATATGTTTACCATGCCACAACCGGGGGAATAACGCGATTTCAGCATTATCAAAATTCCTGGGATTATCCCTGGACCACGAGCAATGGGCTGGCGGACAATAATATTTTTCTGGTCGCTTTTGATTTTAACACCAACAAATTGTGGTGCGTCAGTCAATACGCTATCAGCCATCTGGAGCCAGCTTCACAGACCTGGAGCAATATCTACTTTGATGAGATCGGGCTGAGACGAAATGAACGAATCCGGTCGTTGGGCTTTGGAAATGACCGACGGATCTACCTGGCGACATCCTCAGGTGGGTGGTATGCGAGCGATGCGGTGAATACATATTTTTCCTCTATCCAGCCCCCTTCCGATGTTTCGATTGTCTGGCACGGACAACGTGATGCGAAAAAGGGCTCCTTGCCGAACCTTTTCATGTCTGAGAACCGAAGATTCGATTCGGATCGGCTTGTGATTCAGGACTACAAGCTTCGGGAATTCGAGGTTACCTGCTGGGAGCAGGATGAATGGCAAAATATCTGGATAGGTACCTGGGGGTTGGGTGCGGGGCGGGGAGACCTGACGACGTTTACATTGACGATGATGCCCTATGGGTTGTGGGATTCTGCCGTCGATGCACTGGAACGCGAACAGGATGCTCTCTGGATCGGGGGGGTGCAGAATGACAATCAGGACTATCCGGGTGTGACGTTCTGGGATGTTGCCGATTCTCCTCGATACTATGAGCCTTATTTTATGACTGGATTTGATTCGGGCAACATTACCACCATCCATCAAGACAACAATTTTCTCTGGTTCGGGACCCCCAGTGGTCTTGTCCGATTTGATTTGGTAAAGAACAGCAGTGAAACCTTTACAGTTGTGGACAATCTGGTTGACAATTATGTGGAGGATGTGGTTGCAAGTCAGGAATACATTTGGGTAGCCACACGAGGAGGGGTATCCAGAATTGAAAAAAGCGACGCCTATAAAGATTCTCTTCGAATTAAAAACGTGCTTTATCCGCAGTTGGGCAATATTCGCGTTTTTGATTTGGAATATCAATTCAATTTGCTTTGGATGGCAACGGAATACGGAGTGTTTGTCTACGATACTGAAACAGAAACCGGAGGCTTTTATACCGGTGTGGAAGGTCCGGCAAATCAGAGGACCTTTGCCATAACATGTTTTGAAAATGAAGTCTGGTTTGGTTCCGAAGAAGGGATTTCGGCGTTCAATATCAAAACCAAGGAATGGCTTGACCCTCCTGCCCGGCTCTACGAAACCGATGCCCGGATCCATCGAATGGTCGCCTCGAAAGAGGCTGTGTGGGCCGCTACGAGTCAGGGTGTCTTCAAATATGACCGGTTTGGGCAACGCTGGACGACATTTACGGTTCAGGATGGTTTACCAACAGATTCTGTTCGGTCTCTTTTGTTGGACGGCGATTATATCTGGTTCGGCAGCGAAAGGGGGATTACTCATTTTTATTGGAATTCTCCCTATCGGGTTGATTAGGACTGGATACCATGCAAGACAAAGAAAAGTTGGACTGGCAATGGGCTCTTAAAGTTCTTCAAGAACGACAAACAGTGGGTTGGCGATTGGATTTAAATGGGATGAAGCGTTTGGTTCGTCTTCTCGATCATCCTGAGCGTCATCTCCGGTTTATGCATATTGCCGGTACCAACGGCAAAGGATCTGTTGCAGCCACTCTGGAAGCTGTGTGTCGACAGGCAGGATACAGGACTGGGTTGTATACATCCCCCCATCTGCTCGATATCTGTGAGAGAATACGGATTAATGGTGTTCCTATAAGCCGATCGGATTTCATCGTGTGGATGCATCACTTGTATCCTTATCTCATCGAAACCGGTGCAAGCTATTTTGAAACCCTGACAGCACTGGCTCTACTCGCTTTTAAAGATAAATGCGTCGACATTGTTTTATGGGAAGTTGGATTGGGTGGAAGACTGGATGCCACCAATGTTGTACATCCGTTGCTGACGATTATATCCTCGATAGGGTATGATCATCAGAACCATCTGGGCAAGACATTCGCTGAAATCGCCGAAGAAAAGGCGGGAATCCTAAAGCCCTCGGTTCCATGTATAACCGGAAAGCTACCGACGGCTGCGAAAGAGGTTGTTCAGCGTCGTGCCCGGCATCTGTCAAGTCCGTATCATACGGCACGCTCAGTGGTGCGTCTTTCTTCCTTAAAAATGGGACCAGACGGATCACAGTTTGATTTGGTTTTTAACCGTGGCCAACGTCTATGCTGTCATACACCATTGGCAGGCATACATCAGTTGATCAATCTCAGGACAGCGGTGGCTGCTCTTTGGCTGCAACACACTTTTGGCTTGTCGATTCGAGAGACCGACATTCAGGAAGGGTTGGGCAGGATCAGCTGGCCCGGACGGTTTGAACGTCTGGTTCCAAACCGGGATGTGTTTTATGACGTTGGTCATAATGAAGACTCGGTACGATATGTCATCTGGATGCTTCGGCGTTGGTTTCCCACACGTCCCGTAACCCTGATTATCGGTTTTCTGGCTGACAAGAAGGTTGAACCCCTATTAACCCGTTTGAATCGGGCAAGCGATCGTATTATAGCGGTGAATACGGGGGGAGATAGGGGGCTGGCGGCTGTTCAACTCGAGAAAACTGCAAAAAAGGCGGGGATTGATATCGATACCGCGTCGGATGTTCATGAAGCTCTGGAGAGAGACCTGGCTCAAGAGCATTCAGATTCACGGGTGAGATTGATATTGGGATCACACTATTTGGCGCAACAAACTTATAAAAGTATTGACTTTTTGTGAGGGAATCATTATCTTTCCTCGAGTCCTACTCAACCCCTATTAACAATCACTCCAAAGGTCTTCTCGTTACACATACTTTGCCTATTTAAGAGTCTGAACAGTAGAGGATAGTGAACTATATATTATGTATGAATTATTGTGATTTGACCCTCATGTAGACGATAACGGGTTAAGAGTTGTAAAATCACGGGATTGGTCAACGTCTCACCAACTGAATAAACACCATCCAAAACTTCCCATTTTAACGATAGTGATGGAAACGTATCTCTAGAGCAGCATAGAGGGTCGGCGATACTGTCTCTGATTCTGTGTTCAGAGTACTTTGTCTATCATGAATGACAGGTACTCCTACCCATTCTGCAGGAGGGATGTTGGGTTCGGGGGGGAACGTCAAGAACCTCATAGATTTGCTTGTAGACATAAAGAACCAGATGGATGCAGATACGACAGACTGTCTGGAACAGAATGAATGACAAAGACAACCAACTGATAAATTTTCTAACCAAACGAGGACTGTATGGACATCGCTGAATTAAAGACCTTGAAGATCGCAGAGCTCAACAAGATGGCTCAAGAGATGGGCATCTCGGGGTGTACGGGCTTGCGAAAATCGGAATTGATCTTCAAGCTTTTGGAAGAACAGACCAAAAAGGAGGGTCTGATCTTTGCGGAGGGCGTTTTGGAAGTATTGCCGGACGGATATGGGTTTTTGCGCTCTCCGGATTTTAATTACCTTCCGGGGTCTGATGATATATATGTTTCTCCTTCCCAGATCAAACGATTTGGTTTGCGAACAGGTGATACCGTATCCGGTCAAATACGCCCTCCCAAGGAGAATGAACGCTTTTTTGCGCTTTTGAAGGTTGAAGCCGTCAACTTTGAAAATCCCGATGAGGCGAAGAGAAAGATATTATTCGACAATCTTACACCCCTTTATCCCGAAGAGAAGATCGATTTGGAAACGCTGCACACCAACTACTCTGCAAGGGTTATGGATTTGTTGACTCCGATAGGGAAGGGTCAACGTGGTCTGATCGTGGCGCAACCCAAGACAGGCAAGACCACCCTTTTACAGCAGATAGCCAATGCCATCACCTCGAATTTGCCTGAGGCCAAAATGATCGTATTGTTGATCGACGAACGGCCTGAAGAGGTTACGGACATGGAACGGTCTGTGGATGCGGAGGTAATCAGCTCGACGTTTGATGAACCGGCAGAGCGCCATGTTCAGGTTTCTGATATGGTTCTGGAGAAGGCCAAGAGGCTGGTTGAATATGGTCAGGATGTGGTGATTCTACTGGACAGCATCACCCGATTGGCGCGTGCTCACAATACCGTTGTGCCCCATAGCGGCAAAATTCTTTCCGGTGGTGTTGATGCAAACGCTCTGCACCGTCCCAAACGGTTTTTTGGCGCGGCACGTAATGTAGAGGAGGGAGGCAGTCTTACCATTATCGCGACGGCATTGATCGATACCGGCAGCCGAATGGATGAAGTCATTTTCGAAGAATTTAAAGGAACCGGTAACATGGAACTGGTGCTCGACCGGCGACTGGCTGACAGACGTATTTTCCCTGCTATCGATGTCAATCGATCGGGCACACGTAAGGAAGAGCTGTTGTTGGACGAGTTTACACTCAAACGGGTCTGGATCCTGCGAAAATTATTGGCAGAGCTTTCGACTGTCGAAGCCATGGAGTTTCTCCTCAGCAGAATGTCTCAGACCAAATCCAACAAAGGCTTCCTGGAATCTATGAATGATTAATCAACAGTTTTTACTTGCCTTTTCTTTTAATTGTTTGTATATTTTTAGTCTAGTATGATAACAAGAATACCATTTGTCTGATCTTGTGAGATCAATAGAGAAGGAGGGGTACCATTGAAGAAGGATATTCATCCTGACTATAAAATCGGAACGGTAAAATGTGCCTGTGGGAATGAATTTCAGGTACGTTCTACAGTTGGTGACATGAGTATTGAAATTTGCTCACAGTGCCATCCGTTCTTTACCGGAAAGCAAAAGTTCATCGACACTGCCGGACGAGTCGATAAATATCGTCGCAAGTACGGGTTAGACAAGAAACAGTCCTAGTTTACGTTTCAAAACATCAAGCGGAATATTGTGCCCTGCGAGAAAGGGTGTTTTATTCCGTTTTTTTATATCTGATTTGTTCGTGAGGTGAATTCCCAACCCGGCATGGATCCAGAC
>CAYPUH010000064.1:15898-16674 GCA_964413725.1 uncultured Cytophagia bacterium | reverse complement strand
CAAGAGTTCCCCTTCCCAGGCATTCAGGGATTCAGAGTGATATCCGTGTCCGGCAAAGGTTAACATATTGTCAAAGGGATTGTCCTTTGATTTTTGTTCAGCGATGCGTTCGAGATAGGACGCGATGAGCGCATATCGGGAGTCGTTCTGGACGGGCGCTATGATACGGGCACTGTAAATCTCTTTGTCAATGGTCTGAGGAGAATCAGCGGTGAGAGAATAATAGAACAAATTGGGGTGTGCTGAATCCTGTTTGATAAAGGTAAAGTTCAGGTCCCAGTCGTCATAAAACCGGTCTGACGGTACCGATGATTCAATCATGGGAAAGCGCTTGGGATTGTTTTGATCCATTTTAAAGGCCGAGGTAAGATGTTGCGCATCCCGAATCATGGGAATGGGAATGTCACCGATCAAAACGATCCCTTCGAGCGGAGTATCCATGCTATCCGCGACGTCGAGTATGGCTGCTTTGACGGAATCGGGGGTTTGCCAGTCATTGACAACAATAGCAGCCGACAGGTCATCCTGTTCGATGGCATCGCGATAGGCCAGGATGGGATCCTGGACGCGATTAAATGTTTCCTGATCCACGATAAGAGCCACAGCCGTGGCGTGTTGTTGTGTGGGTGCGATGATTGTGGGCGCTGCAGTGGCGGCAACTGCTCCAATCAAAAGCAAAAGGGTGAGCGATAGAAATCTGTTCATGAGGGTCCTTTACGGGTTACCGGGTTCAATCAAATCCGGGCATCCCTGCGGATGCCCGGTTGAAACAATTA
>CAYPUH010000064.1:0-15888 GCA_964413725.1 uncultured Cytophagia bacterium | reverse complement strand
GGTCAGGGCGTCCGCGTCAAAGTTGACCCGGTGTGTCCCAGCCTGGAATTTTCCGTTCACCACAGTTGCGAGCTCACGGCCTATGGTGTCATAGACCTTGATCGTAACCTCTTCAGCGGTGTCCAGGGTAAATTCAATGGTCGTGGAGGCATTAAAGGGGTTGGGATAGTTCTGTGCCAGGCTAAAGGTTTCGGGAGTACTGACCGGTTGATCTTCCACACCTGTCGGCACATCGCCTGCGAGTACGGTACCATCATAGGTGCCAAAGAAGGGACGACCTTCAGCATTGACAGCTGCGGACAGCAGGGCAGGTTCACCCTCGATGGTCTGAAAGGATACCGTTTCACCACCATCGGTGGTGGTCAGTACCTCTCCATCCCAGGTACCGATGTAGACCAGGTCACCGTCTCCTGCCACAGACAGAAAACTCGAATCGAAATCCGCTATACCATGTTCAAAATAGGACCAGGTCTCTCCCTTGTCCTCGGTAAAGCAGATAAACATATCACCGACGATGATGGCGGTATCATCGTCGTTTACGACGACATCTTCAGCATCTTCATTGAGTTCGATATTGGCTGGAAAACCGGTACGAAGGGTGTCCGTGGTCCAGGTTTCGCCGCCGTCATGGGTGGTACGAATCCAGCGATCGGGGCCGGCCAGAAATCCGTTCATTTCGTCGAAAAAGCCCATATCTCCGCTGAGGTATCCCGGGCCTTCCGTGGAATCGACCTGAGCCCAGTTTTCGCCGCCGTCGACGGTCTTGAAGACATGATATTCGTCATAGTCGTTCAAACTCACCCAGGCATAACCGGTGTTTTCGTCGATAAAGTCGATACCACCGACTTTGTTGCGGGTGCTAAAGGGAACCGGTTCCAGCACGGTCGTCCAGGAGGTACCCCCGTCGGTGGTTTTGACCACATGACGGTTTTCTTTCAAGAGATAACCGACCTGATCGCTCACCATGTCCAGGTCACCAGCATCCCACCTACCCGCCTCGGAGGTGTATAGCCAGGAGGCACCTCCGGCATCGGTGCTGGTATAGATATCGCTATAGCGAGTGACCGCGATTCCGTGCGTTGATGTAAAGTCCAGACAATTGATGCTGGTGGGCACCATCATGGGGATCAGTTCCCAGGTCTGACCGAAATCGGTGGACCGAATCAGATGGTTTGAAGAACCCAGGACAAATAGATTGTCCCCGACACCCGAGATGGCAGACAGACCAAAATCATACTCCAGAGAAGAGGCTTGCCAGGTTTCACCGCCGTCGGTGGTTGTGGTCAGGTAGGCCAGACTGAATCCATTGCTGCCCACTCCGATTCCATTCATGCTGTCCTTAAAGTAGGCATCCTTGGCTCTGTGGTACAGATCCGCCGGGATCTGTTCCGCTTCTGCCCAGGTCTGTCCGCCGTTGGTGGATTTGAATACCGGGGTGGTAACACTCCAGAAGGAATTACCTTCTCCCAGAGCCACCACGTCGGTTTCACTCAGCCAGCGGACGGCTTTGAGATCGCGAAAGTTGGCACTGCGGATGGTATCCGATTCCGCCCACGTCTCGCCACCGTCAGTGGTATAACGCTGGACATGGATCTGATCGCCAACGATCGCACCGTGATTTCCATCGTAAAAACGAACATCGTACCAGCTCTGTCGGCTGCCATCGGCCAGAGAGTCGGTGATGACCCAGGTTTCACCGCCGTCAGTGGTTTTGAACACATAGTGGTATTTGTACTTTCCGGCGATCACATGCCCCACCTGAGAAGAGGTGAAACACATGCTTCGGAAATAACTGTAGGAAATATGAGGTGTGAGATCGGCAAAACTGTATTCGGTCCAGGTCTCACCACCATCGGTTGTACGGAGAATGCTGCCGTTATCCGTGCCAACCCATCCGGTATCCGGATCCCTAAAAGTCACTTTTTCCAGGTCATCCTCCACGCCCGAGGTCTGGGCTTCCCAGGAGTCGCCCTTGTCAGTGGTATGATAGAGGGCACCGTCGTTTCCGACCGCCCATCCTTCGGTGTCACTGACAAAGTACAGATCGTTCAGGGTTTCGGGGATGTCCGGTTGCACCACAGTGGTCCAGGTATCGGCCAAAGCCAAGCCTGTGATGCAAAACACCATGAGAATCATTAGCAACTGTTTTCTCATAAGGATCTCCTTTGCTTGAGGGGTTCAGCGTTGATGCCATGCGACATCGATACAAGTCTTTCTCCCATCGAATTGCATGGATGTATTGTGTTCAAGGCCATGACGTTAGAGGTCATGCGCCTCCGTGTCCGGTTATGCATCCTTGAGAGTGCTCAGGGCAACGGCACCTGGTAACTCAGCGCCACATCCAAAGAGGTGCGATCGCGGTTTTGCCATTCTGCGGTATCGTATTGGAGAAACGTATTGAACAAAATGGTGCCGCCAAATGACGGACGATACGCGTTCGTGAAACACAGGGTATAGGATGTCACATCAGACAACCAGTAGAGAATATCCTGACGGCGAAAGGATGAAAACAGAGTCGATGGCGATTGTAAATCGAGCTCGTCATCGCGTATTTGTTTAACAGTCACTCCCAGAATCAGCATGGATTTCAACCCCGCCTGCCAGATGCGGGACAGTCCCAGGCGGCCAAAGAGTGTCTGTCCGTCTCGTTTCCAAAAGACCGAACTGTAATAATCGTCGCTTTCGATCCGGTCCAACGCAAGCCCGCCCTCGAGTCCGATCGACATCAGTGGAGACGGATCGATTTGCCAAGACAGGGACGTATGAATTCGACTCTCATCCCGTTCCGACAGTGTTACCGCATAATCGGGATGTCGTGACCAGGCGTTCTGTGTGAATACCCTTGTCTGGACGCCCACTGTCTGTCTGTCAGCCACCTGCCATAATGCCATCAGGCCGGCATGGGTTTCCGATTGCTGCCAGTGACCCCGCAAGAGAGGCGTGATGGCATCGTCCTTAACGTCCAGTTCACTGGTGCCGGTTCCGGCATAAAGACTCATGGACAGGGAAGACGGAGCATGATAGGTCGCGGTCACACTGGAAGAGAGGGTGTGATGATAAGAGTAACGGGATTCGACTTTTTTGTTGATGACCTGTGGCAGATCGATACCTTTGAACTTGAACAGAATCGTCTCCTGCGCCACCGATTCCTTGTCTTCCCGATAGCGTATTTCCTCATTGGCATCATAAAAATGGACATGACCTCCCAGCGTCAGACGATCCGAGAGGGCAACGCCCATACCCACACGGGAATCAATATCCCGATGTTTGGAGGTGGGTTTGGGAGAAATCTTTTTCAGTCCCTCATCGACGTAATAGTTGAGCTCTGCTCCCACATAGAATCTGGAACCAAGAGGCCGGGCATAGATCGCTCGCATGACGATACCGTCATAATGAGTGGATCCGGTGGTGCTGTCACCAAGCAGAAAGGGCGACCCGCTGGTATAGTTTTTTGTGGCCAGCCAGGACCAGTCGTTCCGGATTTCCTTTTGAAATCCAAACTGGCCATAGAACACGTGAACGCTGTCGATCGTCTTTTTACCGGATGCTGTTTGCTGCAGAAAGGAGCGTTGGCCGGGATCGATAAATTGCCGATAGTCTGCATCCGTATACTGAACAAAAGAGGATAACGTCAGACGTTCCGGCTCGTCGTCCAGAAGCATAAATGCCGGATTGTGACCGAATCGGTGGCTGTTGATGCTGGTCAGAGACCGGAACAACAGATTGCACCCCTTTCTCGGACTCAACAGCCATTGAGAGTGTGACGGCAGTGCCGCGAAAAGGATGATCAAAAACGGGATTGTATATCGCCTGTTCATGGATGATCTTCTTGTCATTCTTTTGAGTTAATCCCGGGCCAGCGTCTCGGGAGTGGGAGACTCGATGACCCTAAAGTCGAGCGATGAATTGTTGTCGTCTTTCAAAATGGGTTTGGGATCGCGTTTGACCACGATCCGTTCCATAGATCTGCCGGTATAGAACTCGATGCCGCCCGTGGTGCCAGCATCGATTTGTGGATTCAGTGTTTTTTTGTCCAGACGGGAGGGATCGTCCAGATATTCCACACCGTCGAGAATCGCAGTATAGGGAATCAGTAGCCGGCCGTCGCGAAATCCCAGGGAATCCGGATCGATACGAGCGATGACCAGGGCATCGGATTCGCCGCCGATGAGCCAGTCATTGCCCCATTCCATCATGACACGTTTCATATTCGGTACCGCCGGATTATCAATGTCGGGTGCATCTCGTTTGTAGAATTCGAACCGGACACCGGAGAGATCCACACTGTTGGGGGCATTGTTACGATGGTCGATGGCATCTTCGGCGCACACGGCAAACTCTCCGGGGTGAAGCGGGTGGTCGGTACCCTTGCCGGGGATCATCCAGACATTGGTGGAATGAATATATTCCGGATCATCGATGAAATTGAGACCGAGATATCCGCTATAGTACACCACGGCGACGATCAGACCATCCAGATAGATGGTGGAATCGCTCTGGTTGTACAGCTCGAGATATTTATCGTGAAAATAGAGCCCGGATCCCGGGGGTCCGCAGGCATAGATTTCACTGATGACCAACGCCGAGCCGGAATAGACCACGTCCATGGGCAGCGTGACCGGTTCATCCTGGTCCGCATGCAGATCGATGATTCCCATACTCCGGTTGGTCAGCTTGTGATTGGTCACCGGCTGACCAGTGATCTGCTGCATCTCTTTAGCTGACATCTGACGGCTGGCTGAAATCAGGTAGGTATCCGAGATCAGTCCCTCAAGTGTTACCATGCCGGTGGAATCCGACTGTGCCTGGACCTCCGTGCCCAGCGAATTGGATTTTAACAGCACATCGGCCCCCCGAACGCCGGTCGCATCGAACAACGCCTGCATGTAACCGCTTTGATCCTGGAGCATGATTTTTAAAGGGGTCTGTCGTTCCTGTGTCCCGGGTTTGTTTTCCACATCGAGAATCTGACCACACCCCAAAAACACCAGGCCTGCGAACAGAACCGGCCAGACAGGTTTCATCACAACACATCTCCCAGTATAGTACTGAATTCGACACCATAAAAGATCGGTGGATTTCTTCGTTCATAAAAAAGCGAGCCAGGAGGCACGGCACGTCTCTGGTAAAAGGGACGGTGATTGAAAAAATTGTTGACGTAAAAAGAGACTTCAGCGCCACGCCACAGGGCTTTGCTGACCTTGAGGTTGAACAGCCATTTGAGGGGCCGGTCTTCTTCCAGGAGCTCATAGGGTTCCACATGCTGCCACAGGCGAACATATCTCGGATCGGTCCGCTCGTCTGTGGGTATGGTGACGGTCTGTCCGATTTCATCATAATATCCCACCGCCAGTGTGTCCGTGAGACCACGATCACCATCGATATCCCATATTTTTTGTTGAACGTGCAATGTGACCCAGATGCCAAGAGGACGTGCCTGGATATCGAACCGGTAGTTGAGCAACAGGTTTTTCGAATAGGATTCTTCGGAGAGATAGATGGGTTTGACATTCTTGTCCAGCTCCGGAGAATAGCGTCTGGATCCGAAATGCAGGCGGTCCTGCATCCCGTTTTCCTCATAGAGATAGGCAGCATCCACTTTGAGCACCGTATGGATTTTGGGCAGCCGTCGGGTCTGCAGGGAAAATTCTACGCCGCGAATGCGACTCCAACCGTTGTTTTCATATTGTGTATAGGTATCCATCAGTGTATCCGATGGCGTTGCCGTGCTCTGGTCCGGCCAGTCGGAAAACGATCGTTTGAACAGAAGGAACGGAACGCTGGTGCTGTTGAATTTGTCATAGGTATCGTTGCGAAAGGCACTGACGGTAAACCCCAACGACCCGATCTGCTGATCGAGGCTGATTTCGCTCTTTTCCTGATAGTACCCCTTTAGGTTCGGATTGGCCTTTTCCTGTATGGTGGTGGTGATCAGCGAAAAGTTCTGAGAGGGATCCAACGGATCTACAACCGCAACGGTATCGACCACATCAAAGTACTGTTCCTGGGCAAAGAGCATACCCATGGGTGGGGATTTGGATGTTCGGCCGTATCCCATCCGGATTTGGGTATCCTCAAACAGATTGTAAGACAGGTTGATCCGCGGGTTGAAAAACGAGCCGTTATGCGATTCGATCCACTCGCTGTCGGTCCACAATCCGTCCCAGTTGATTCCTTTCGGACGATAGATTTCATAGCGGGCGCCGATCTGCAGGGAAAAGGGTCTGAACAACCGTCCCGTGATCTTGTCCTGAATATAGAGATTTAGAATCGGGTAACTGGGCAGTTCATCATAGGTCCGCAGCCGGGGTGTAGGTGTTGTGAGCGATGGCGGATAGAGAGGATCAAAAATAATACCCTCTCCGGTGTTCATGTCGTTGCGCCAGGTTATGCCGGCCAGCCATGTATGCAACAGATGACCCGTATTGTGACGCAGGGTGGTATTGAGATCTGTGTACAGATTCCAGACATCGCCTTTGATCCATTTTTTGCCCAGATAGCTGCCAAAGACGATGCGACCCGGCTGAGTGCCCTCGGTGGTCCGGTCCGAGATGACAATGTTATCGCGTGAGATGAGTTGCTGTTTGAAGGAATTTTGATGCGTGTAATTGACCGACGCTTTGGCATTGATCTTGTGATGCGGAGAAAACGAGTGTTTAAACCGCGAGGTATACTTTACTGTCACGTCGCGGTTGTACCAGGCCTCCCGCAGTGCATAGCCGGGTTTTTCCTTGCTCTCATCGTAGGCTCGCGTGAAATAGAACGACTGTTTCCAGTCGCTGTTGTCCCAGGCTCGGGACAGCGACAATTGGGACGCAAAGCGGGTATAGCCATCGCCTTCCACCCGGATATCGTGTTCGGACAGCGCCAGATTGATATTTCCGTTCAGGATCCAGTCACCCCAGTTGATTCCCTTGCTGATGTTGAATTCATACAGGTGCGGATTGTATTTGAATTTGGCCCGAAACGGGTTTGCGGAGGAACGCGTTTCCACCACCATCACCCCATCGGTGAGGTCGCCATATTCCACAGAGGGGATGCCCCGAATGACCTGCGCCTGCTTGACATTCTCTGCCGGAATGGATCGCAGGTCGACACCGCTGTTGGCGGTGGAATAGCCAATACCGATCTGCATATTGGCATTGTTGGTCACCGGAACACCGTCGATTACCACCTGGGTGCCGATGGATTCTCCTCCGCGAATGGTCAGTTGTTCCGGTGTGTTCAGGGTGGGGTTGCTCGTTTCAACACCGGGTGTCAGTTCCATGATATCATTCAGGCTCGAGGCCTGGATATGTTCAATCTCACCGGCGTGGATCTCCGTTTTGGTCTCGGCATCCAGAGGAATAAAGTCGTCTTTGGCCACCACCGTGATGCCTCCGATTTCAATGGCCGTACTCTCCAGTTCGATGGTTTTGGTGGTGGTCGAGCCGGGATAGATTTTTAATGTTTCGGTCCGGGTTTTGTATCCGATAAAACTGTACCGAACAGTATAGGTGCCCGGCTGCAGGCGGATATGATACCGGCCCTTGCTGTCGGTGGTGCAACCGGTGTTCTGTTCTTTGATCAAAATGTTGGTCCCCGCCAGTGGCGTACCCTGTTCATCGACAATACGGCCCCGAAGGGTACCGGCCGGATTCTGAGCCTGAATGGCTGTGACCAGAGCAATCAAAAGTAGGATGGAAATTTTGAGTGTAGCCTTCATATCACGTGTAATCCTTCGACAATGACAACGGGTAAGGTATCCGGACAAAGTGCTATTTGAATCTTTCGCTGTGAATACCCGAAACCTAAATTAGTTATTCAAAAACAGCGTTTTATTGCTAATAAATAAGACTATTTCTAATGAAATCAAAAATTAATAATATTATAAATCAGAATCAAGGAATAAATGGATCGAGGGGGATTGCAGACACCGACAGGATATTGCAGAAAACATAATATTTATGTTTTTTTTTCTTGCCTGAACCTGCTGAAACCAATACCTTTTAAAAGTCCCCTTTGACAACCGTACCCAATTGAACATCCTGTCGATTTATCTCCTTTATCTTATGAGGTGGCATGAGGACTCAAAGTCTGCTGTTTATGGTCTTTTTTTGCTTTGCATCACCGCCGTTATCGCTTTGGGCTGCGGATCTCGCCGACACTTTGCTGACACAGGAGTATCGCCAAAAGGCCACGCTCCATGGCCGCCAGGGCCGGATGGACGATTATCTCCTCAACCTGCAGCGAGAGCTGGAGATTCATACACAGCTCGTCTCCGCGTTTAATCGACCTTCCCTCTGGGCCGGCTATGTCAACTGTCTGGCCTCCCTGGGATACTGTCATCTCCGCCGTTCCGAGCTGGACAAAGCCGAACAGTCTTTGCAACAGGCGTTGAATGTGGGAATGGAAAAACTGGGCACCTATCACTATGAAAACTCCAATACCCTGAACAATATGGGGATTTATTACAAGACGCTGCGAAATTATCCCAAAGCCCTGGAGTGCTTTGAACGGTCATTTGAAATCTTTGTCCGGGTGGAGGGGCTTGACCACCGGATTGTCGGTCATCTCTACAACAATATGGGCGTGGTTAGCAATGCCTGTGGTGATTATCACAAGGCGACCGGTTACTATCAAAAGGCATTACACCGCTTCCGGACCGGATATGGCGAGCGCTATTCCCGTATTGGGATGGTCTATCGAAATCTCGGATTGACAGCCTTACGAATGAACGACTGGGATCAGGCCATCGATTACCTGCAGCAATCCCTCGACTTTTTTAGGTCTCTGGATGAAGAGTTTCCCATGGACATCGTGTATTGTCTGACCTCTTTGGGCAAAGCCTGGTCTGAAACAGAGGACTATGACAAAGCTCTCGGTTACTATCACCAGGCCATGGATATGAACAACCGCTTTGAGCAGCCTGATATCAAACAGACGCACAATTTGACCGCAAAGATCGGTCATGTTCACATGGAACGAAACGAGTGGGAACGGGCGGAGCACTATTTCGACCGGGCATTGGCCTTGGCCCGTGAGATATGGGAAGAGGGTGTACAGATCACCGTCGCGTATACCAATCTGGCCCGGCTGGCGTTCCGCCGGAAAGATCATTCACAGGCTCTGGCCTGGGTACATCGGGCCCTCGATTCGATAACCCTTCATCCCGTCACCGATGTGGTGCATCCCGACATGATCGATCCTTCGCGGTATGATTTGACGACTGTGCATGTTCTCGATCTCAAAGCCCGCATCCATGATGCCCGAAACCAGCAAAAAGATGGGAATGGGCGGGATCTGCAGTCCAGTTTTGCCTGCTGGCAGACCGGGATCTGCTTGCTGGATACCCTGCGCTCACGTATGGATTTTGACAGCCAGCTCTTTTTAAATTCGCGCCTTGGAGACCAAATGTATCGCAGCGCGGTCCGTGTCGCGTTCGAATCGTACCAGCGCACCGGCTCTTTAAACTATCTCCACACCGCGTTTTATTGGATGGAAAAGGCCCAGGCCAACGTCCTGTTCGCGCTGATGAACGAGTCGCGGGCCAAATCCTTTGCCGGCATTCCCGATTCATTGCTGCAAGCCGAACGCACCCTAAAGTCGCGTCTGGGGTATTGGCAGCGCAAACGCGCAAAGGCATCGGAGACAAAAGAACTCAATGCTGTCGAGAGAGAGATTTTTGCGATCAAATCCCGGCTCCATACGCTTGTACAAGAATTTGAAACGTACAATCCAGATTACTATTATCTAAAATACCAGACCGATCCCTTGCCTCTGAATGTCATACAATCCACACTCGAGCCGGGCACCGGATTCCTGCACACTTTTGTTGCCGATTCTGATCTTTTCCTGGTCTTTATTACCCGATCGGACATCAAGGGATACCGCTGTGCTCTGGAAGAGGGATTCGAACAACGTGTACAGAGTTTTGTCCAATCAATCCGGACACTCGATGGCGAAAAAACCACAGAGCTGGGAAGCCAACTGTATCGGGAGATTTTGGCGCCGGTCGAGGACGAGATCCGGTCCGTCCAGTCTCTGATCGTGATTCCGCACGATATTTTGCTGCAACTCCCCTTTGAAGCCCTGATTTGCACCGTCCCCGGCTCCTCCGGGTATCGTTTTTCCGACCTGGATTTTCTTGTTCGCCATGTTTCTGTGAGTTATCACTATTCGTCATCGCTTTACAGTCTGACCCGTCAACCTGTGGTGGCCAAAACCGGGTTCAAAAGAAAACGATTTGTGGGTATTGCCCCTACCTTCAGGATCGAAGAGCAACCTCTGGCCACGCTTGCGACCCGTGCCGGCAGGGTGGGGGGGTCCCGACAAGGGGGCGCCTCACTGAAATTATCTCCCCTTCCGTTCGCCTCGGCAGAGATAACTCGCATCAACACTCTTGTCAAACATCGGGGAATGTCCACGACGTGCCTGTTGGATGATCAGGCAACGGAAGAGGCGTTCAAGTCACTTTGCACTGGTGCCCATATTCTTCACATCGCCTCTCACGGATTGATCGATCATGAATATCCGGAATGTTCAGCAATTGCCTTTTCAAAGTCAGAGGGACAAAAGGAGGATGGATTGCTCTATGCCGGGGAGACCTATGATCTGGATCTCGGGGCGGACCTTGTCGTCTTGAGTTGCTGTGAAAGCGGGGCGGGAAAGTTGATGAAAGGAGAAGGACTGATCGCTCTTACACGTGGCTTTCTCTATTCCGGGGCCAGAAATGTTGTGGTGTCGCTGTGGAGTCTTCCCGATCGTCAGACCAGCCGGTTTATGCCAGAGTTTTATCACGCCCTCGCTTCGAATCCGGATTATTCCGCTTCGCTAAGACAAGCCAAACTCAACTGCCTTGACCGGGAAGAGACAGCTTTTCCCTATTTCTGGAGCGGAATCGTACTCATCGGTCGCTGAGCGTAAATTTACCCAAATACAACAAATCACCGCCTGATATCAACTTCCAATAGTATTTACCCGTGTCCTGCTTTAAACCGATTTCGACGCGGGTTTGGTGTGCAGGTATCACACGCCTGATGACGGTTTTTCCCTGCGTGTCGAGAATGACGAGTTCGAGCGGGCTGTCCAGAGAGGGTGTCCATTCGAACCGGACGGGTTGACTCAACACGGCACCGATTTCCGGAGAGAGGATTTCGATCAAAGAGCCCCGGTGGACTTGCCCTACCAGTTCTTCCAGATATGGTACGGAAATCGAAGGTCTGTCGGCAGGACCTGACGATTGAAAAACAAAAAGGAAAAACAGAAAAATCGCTGCTACTCCTGCCAATCCGCCGGCCGCTATCCAGCGCCCGGATGATGGGCGTTTGTTCTTTTTTGATCTTCTCTTCAGCGTATCCAAATTCGCCGAACGCCGAAGCAGTGCTTCTCCTTCCGTTTTGATCAACTGCACGGTTGTGTCCCAGATCAGCAGATCGCGGCGACAGTCCGGGCATGAAAAACAGTGCTGCTCAAATGCTGCTCTCTCGGATTCTTGCAATTCACCCTGGCAATAGGCATCCAGGATAGGGTCTCTATTTGGATAAGTACAGGACATGGCACACTTTCTTTTATGCCGGCCGGATATGAGTTACCCGACCTCATAACAGTATTCCTTTCAAATTAAAAAATATGGACAACTTTTTTTTGCTCTTTTTTCTCAACACCTTGATGGCATAATGCAACCGTTCGCTGATGCGCCGCCGGGGAAGGTCCAGGTGCTCGCTGATCTCGCCAATGGAGAGCTCTCTATAATACCGCAAATAGAGAACGGTTTGGTATCTCATAGGCAACCGTGTGATCTCTCTGCGCAATACTTTTTTAATCTCGTTTTGTTCCAGTATACACTCTTCCATGGTCTGAACGATCTGATCGGTAAACCGTTCCCCCTGCCGCAGCCGGCGGGTTTGGGTATAATGATCGTGAATTTTATTCTGGGTGATGCCATAGATATAGGCTCCCAGACATCCTTCCTTGTCCATGCGAATTTTTTGAGCCCGCACGGATTCGAGCAGCGCCAGATGGACCTCGGCAACGAGATCATCGACATCATTGGGATCACTGTGCACAGACTGCTGTACTCTGCGACGGATAATAGGATCGAATCGCCGGATCAGATCGATCTCCGCCGTTTGATCCCCCTCATAGAGGCGCATCAGCAATGTCCGGTCTCTATCTTGCATAATATCATAATAGGTATTCATTTTTATTATTTCAAGACAAAGTTGATCCGGAGTGGGAATAGAGAAAAAAGTTTTCAATATTTTTCCGATTCATTTGAATATAATAGAGGGTACTCTTTGCTCGGTCTGGGGAAGGGAACGATCAGAGCAAAGACGGCAAGCATACGGTATGCGTCAAGCCGCACGGTCTGATGAATAGGAAAGGATGAGGCTATGTATCGTTCATGGGTATGTGAAACGGTTTTTTGCCGGTCTGTAGTGATGATGAGTCTGGTTCTGATTTTGGCCGGATTCTCTCCGGGTCTTGCCGGTACGGTGGATTTCAGCGCATCGCCCCGGGAGGGATATGCGCCACTCGAGGTACGCTTTATAGACCAATCGAGCGGATTCGAGACGATCTCTCCCACATCGGAATGGCTCTTTCCAGGGGGGACTCCCAATCATGCGATCGGAGCGGCGCCTGTGGTGACCTATACCGAATCCGGAAAATATGACGTAACGCTGCTGATCAAAACCGGAGACAAGGTTGTCGATGAACTCACCCGGATCGAATATATTGAGGTCTATTCGCGAGACTATGATTTTGGTGACGCCCCGGATACACCGGGCACCGATGGGTATAATTATTTTACGCTCTATTCTTCCGAACGAGCCCGGCATTTTATTGTCGAGGGCCTCGGGCTGGGTACCATCGTCGACGGTGAACACGAGGGGTTGGCGTCCATAAACGCCGATGGTGATGACCTGGAGGGTGAGGATGATGAGGACGGGGTTACACTCGATGAGCTGGTGATCGGTAGAAGCAATTCGGTGACACTCGATGCTTTTGGCAGCGGATATCTGAGCGGCTGGATCGATTTGAACCGGGACGGAGACTGGGATGATAGCGGCGAACAGATTTTCGAAGATGTTGCCATGGATGATATCCCTCTGGCGACGTCTATAGAGATCGACGAGTCCGCGTCTCCGGGAGATACCTATGCCCGATTCCGGTTCAGCACGGTCACGGGTCTCGATTATAAAGGCGCTGCCCCCGACGGCGAGGTGGAAGATTATAAAGTAGAGCTGGTGGAAGAATCCGGACTGGACTGGGGGGACGCACCGGATGACTATGATACACTCCTGCCGG
Organism: uncultured Cytophagia bacterium; assembly: GCA_964413725.1. GTDB lineage: Bacteria > Zhuqueibacterota > Zhuqueibacteria > Residuimicrobiales > Oceaniaggregativiventaceae > CAYPUH01. Next base: position 2,598 of record CAYPUH010000064.1, on the reverse strand, counting down.
ACGGCGCCCGTCATCCTGTTTCGGCCTCGATTTATCTGGGAGAACAGGTGGACGGAGAGGAGAACGGGTTCCCTACCGTGGGTGCCACGGGTGATGATGCCGACAATCTGGATGATGAAGATGGCGTCTCGATACCGGCTTTGTTTGCAGCAACCACCAGCGGCATCGACGTGGTCACCCAGGGCCGCGGATATTTACATGGTTGGGTGGATGTCGATGGCAACGGGCAATTCGACCATCCGGAGGAACGACTGATCCATCAGCTCCTCGGAGACGGCGAGCACCGGCTTCCACTGGAGATTCCCGTGGAAGCTGCAATGGGTCATAACTATGCCCGCTTTCGCTACTGTTCCGATGAGGAGATCGGTCCCACCGGTCTGGGGTCAGCCGGAGAGGTCGAGGACTATGTGATTACGATTCAACCCGCTCCGGAAATGGATTTTGGCGATCTGCCGGACAGCTACTCCACGCTGATGAGCAGTGACGGGGCCGTGCACCTGATCTATGACCAGATCTTTCTGGGGACAGAGCCACCGGATGGGGAAGAGGACGGTAACCCCACCGTAGATGCACAGGGAGACGATATCCTCGGAGACGATGATGAGAATGGTGTCGAGTTTCTCGACCCTCTGATTCCGGGCAGCGAGACGAGGATCCGCCTGACTCTGCAGACCGCGGAACGTCATGCCTCCATCTGGGCATGGCTGGATACCAACGCAGACGGCGATTTTGGCGACCCCGGTGAACTCTTGCTGTCGACACTGATGCGGGTGGCCGGAGCCCATCCGGCATCGGTCCTGTTTACACTGAACATACCCGCGGACGCCACTCCAGGTTCCACCTATATGCGTTTTCGTGTCTCCCTTCTCGAGGAGTTGGCTCCCGACGGCAGTGGCTTCGGCGGTGCCGGGGAGGTGGAGGATTATGCTGTCGACATTTTAGATTCTCCCGGCCTGGATTTTGGCGATGCGCATATTCCCGGATTCCCCAGCCTGCTGGCAGACAATGGTCCGCGACACCCCATATTGGACGGTCTCGCTCTCGGCGACCGTGTGGATGGGGAGGAGGATGCTCAAGACACCGGCATCCCCACTCTGGGCGATGATGAATCCGGCGATGATGATGAGGACGGAATTTCACCTGTATTTGTCTCTCCCGGAGACTCGGAGGCCACTGTTGAGCTGACCACCCGCTGCCCCGCCGATCAAACGGCCTATCTGCATGGGTGGGTCGATATGAATCAAAATATGATACTGGATCCGGACGAAAAAGTCTTTGATGGGATTTCGCTGGCCACCGGGACTCACAGACTGTCTTTTCTCTACCCCTATTCCGATGTCCGGGGCGCCGTACCCGCGCGGTTTCGCTACAGTCTGGATCGGGATCTCGATGCCTCGGGCCTGGGAACCTGGGGAGAAGTGGAGGATCATATCCTGTTTGTCGGATTTGATTACGGTGACGCACCGGATAACCTGGATACGGATTATCGCACCCGACACGACAATGATGGGGCCTATCATACGGCTACTGAACGCTATTACCTTGGAGAAACTATTGATGTGGAAAACAACGGCATCTCCACAGAGAATGCTCTGGGAGATGACGAGCTGGTTTTATCCCCCGGAGGCGGTCCCGACGACGAGGATGGCGTGCTGATTCCCATCCTCAAACCCGGCCAGCCCGCAGTGCTCGATGTGACCTGTTCCATCCATGTGCCGGTAGTGGAACCCGGTCTCCGACTCAATGGCTGGATCGATTTCAATGCCGATGGGGATTGGGACGATCCGGGAGAGAGGGCGATAAACGATATGCCGGTCTATGACGGACTCAACGTCATCGGTATCAATGTCCCCGCCAGTGCTGTGACCGGCCCGACCTATGCCCGCTTTCGTCTCAATCACGGAATGATCGCCGTGGGGCATCGCGGTTACGGTGGCGTGGGTGAGGTGGAGGACTATCTGGTTATCATAGACGACCGGTCTTACGATTTCGGTGATGCCCCGGATATCTATGGCACCTATAACACCAGCATGGGGGCCCGACACGTACTCGATCCCTCTATCCATCTCGGAACCCATCTCGATGTCAATACCGACGGACTGCCCACAGCGGATGCGTCCGGGGATGACAACAACGGCTCCGATGATGAGGATGGCGTCGAGTTTCTGTCACCCCTGATTCCCGGAGAAGAGGCCCGTATTCGTGTTCAGACACGTGGCAGTGGCCATCTCTATGCCTGGGCTGACTTTAATCAGGACGGTGACTGGTCAGATCTGGGGGAGAGGATATTTACATCTACTCCTCTCGCCGAAGCGACCTATACCATCAATTTTCCGGTTCCCGAATGGACCCCGCCGGGACATGTGTATTTTCGATTCCGCTATACGCGAAATCCTGTCATGCGACTCGATGGTAGCCCCCCTCTCTACATGGGAACCTTTTTCAACGGCGAAGTAGAAGATTACCGTGTCACGGTGGGAGGAGATGGCGAAGAGATCCCGGCCTGGAAATGGTCCCAGACCCCCTTGACATCCCCCTCCAGTTACTACACCCAGAGTTTTAACGGGTGGAGCGAGTCCTCTGTATACTCGGAGACGC
>CAYPUH010000063.1:7710-16948 GCA_964413725.1 uncultured Cytophagia bacterium | reverse complement strand
CGGGGTTCCGGAGTACTGACGTTGGCGACCTGTTTCACCGGCATCTGTGTTCCGTAATAGTCGACTTTAACGGTGTCCAAAAGAGCAGGGGAGGCTTTTCCGGTCCGGATTTTCGCCAGTTCGTTACGGACATTATCGATCGAAGCATCCATCCGTCGTTTGGTGTCTTTTTTGATTTCGTTAATCATAGTTTTCACCCACGACTTTGGTTCCTATTTGTTCACCTGTTACAATTCGTTTCAGGTTTCCGGCTTTACGAAGATTATAGACGAGAATGGGTAGATCATTTTCCATACACAGCGTGACCGCAGTGGTGTCCATGACCCTGAGACGGTCTTTCACCACCTGCATATAGGTCAGTTCTTCATACCGTTTGGCATCATCATGTACCATGGGGTCTTTATCATAGACACCATCGACCTTTGTTCCTTTGAGAATCGCATCCGCTTCGATTTCGATAGCGCGCAACGCAGCAGCGGTATCGGTGGTAAAATAGGGATTACCGGTACCGGCACCAAATATCGTGATGCGACCTCGTTCCAGATGGCTGATGGCCCGGCGACGAATAAAGGGTTCGGCCACCTCTTCCATCTTGATCGCGGTCATTACGCGGGTCTCTACATCGTGTCGCTCCAGGTAATCCTGAAGCGCGAGAGCGTTGATAACCGTAGCCAGCATACCCATATAATCGGCCGTGACCCGATCCATCCCTCTGGCACTGGCAGACAATCCGCGAAAGATATTGCCACCGCCGACGATGATACCAATCTGCACACCCATTTTGCAGACCTGACTGATCTCGGAACAGATCTGATTGACCGTATCGGGGTCGATACCGAGTTTCTTCTCCGTGCCCATCAGCGCTTCGCCACTCAATTTCAGCAAGAGCCGGCGATATCGCAGAGGCGGTTGCAGCTGTCCTTCTTTCGATTTTTCCAAGACCGTCAGATCCTCACTGTTCGATTACTCTTCTCCAAGCTGGAAACGAACAAACCGGCTGATGGTCATATTTTCACCAATCTTGGCGATCTTTTCGGTCAGCAGGTCATTGATGGTTTTATCCGGGTCCTTAACAAAAGCCTGATCCATCAGGCAGGCTTCCTGGTAAAACTTTTCCAGCTTGCCTTCGACGATTTGATCGATCACCTTTTCGGGTTTTCCCTGGTCTTTCGCCTGGTCATGATATATTTCACGTTCTTTTTCGACCATGGCAGCAGAGATCTCTTCTCGTCGGACGGCAATGGGATTGGCTGCGGCAATATGCATGGCAACATCGCGGGCAAACTGCTGAAATTCATCGTTACGGGCCACAAAATCGGTTTCACAATTGATCTCAACCAATACACCGAGACGGCTTCCCGGATGAATATAAGATTGAATGATACCTTCTTTGGTCGCTCGTCCGGCTTTCTTTTCTACCTTTTGCAGTCCTTTTTTTCGCAGATAATCAACTGCTTTATCAAAATCGCCATCGGCTTCCTGCAATGCCTTTTTGCAATCCATCATTCCTGCGCCAGTTTTTTCACGCAGATCCTTTACTTGTGCTGCTGTGATGGCCATTCCTTTATCTCCTTACTTGGTGTGTCCTCAAGATCATATCCGTTCGGCTCACTCCTAGGTTGCTGAAGTATTCTCGTTCTCTTTCGGTGTCGCAGTTTCGGCGTCTTCTTCCATCGCTTCCTGCATTTCTTTTCGGCTGGCACGGCCCTCGATAACCGCATTGGCCGCAGCATGAGTGATCAGACTGATCGCCTTGAAGGCGTCATCATTACTGGGAATCGGAAAATCGATCAGATCGGGATCAGAGTTGGTATCGAGCATGGAAATGATGGGTATACCCAACCGATACGCCTCGTGCACCGCGATGGATTCCTTTTTGGCATCGATAATAAAAAGTGCGGTGGGAAGATGATTCATATCCCGAATACCACCGAGCACGTTGTCCAGTTTGGCTTTTTCCCGCTCGATGGACAATATCTCTTTTTTCGTCAGCTTGTCATATGTACCATCAGTGGCCATCTTTTCCAGATTTTTCATCCGTTTGATGCTCTTTTTGATGGTAATAAAATTGGTCAATGTGCCCCCCAACCAACGCTCGACCACATAGGGCATATTACATCGTTCAGCTTCGACCTTGACCAGATCCTTGGCCTGTTTTTTGGTCCCGACAAAAAGTATTTGGCCCCCTTCACGGCTGACCCGGGTCAGCTCATCGGTTGCCTTTTTTAAAAAAGCCTGGGTTTTTTTCAGGTCTATGATGTGGATGCCATTTCGTTCCATAAAAATAAAAGGCTTCATCTTGGGATTCCAGCGACGGGTGATATGCCCAAAATGACATCCGGCCAGCAACAGATCTTGTAAACTTGTCTCTGCCATGATACTCTCCTGTTAATCGGGGTTCATCCTCCATTTCCGGTGGTCTTGACCCCGAACGGGGCACCCCAATATCCGAAAATGTGCGTTTTTGAAAAAGCTTATCGTTTGGAAAATTGAAAGCGTTTGCGTGCTTTGGGCTGGCCATATTTTTTGCGCTCAACCATGCGCGGATCACGGGTGAGAAATCCGTGTTTTCGCATAACAGGTTTAAGCTCTTCATCCGTCGAGACCAATGCACGAGCAATGCCCAGCAACAAGGCACCCGCCTGTCCCGTCAAACCACCGCCATCGATATTGGCTTTGACATCGTATTTGCCCATGGTATCCGAAACCACCAGTGGCTGTTCGACGATCATCTTGAGTGTCTCTCTCTTGAAATAATCAAGAACCTCGTGTCCGTTCACAACGATCTTGCCGGTTCCGGGACTCAACATCACACGAGCCACCGCATTTTTGCGTCGCCCGGTCGCTATGAAACTGTTACCTTTCATCATGTCTCCTTATATCCTCCTGATTGGCGCTACAGCTCGATCTTTTCAGGGTTTTGAGCTTTGTGCGGATGTTCAGCAGCATCATAGACTTTAAGCTTTTTAATCATTTTACGCCCCAACCGATTGTGGGGCAGCATCCCACGGACCGCTTCCTGAATAATAAATTCAGGCTTGCGCTCTTTCATCCGGGCATAGGGTGTGGTCTTGAGTCCACCCATATAACCACTGTGATGATGATACTTTTTCTGGAACGGTTTTCTTCCCGTCAACTGGACCTTACTGGCATTGACGACCACCACAAAGTCTCCTGTATCCATATGTGGCGCCCATATGGGTTTGTTTTTCCCTCTCAAAATCTGTGCAATTTTGCTGGCCAGCCGACCGAGTACCTGACCCTCGGCATCAACCACATACCACTTTTGGTGGATATCGCCTGGTTTCGGTGAATACGTTTTCAAAACACCTTCTCCTTCAGTTTATCGTCACACCTTGCAGTCATTTCGATATCTTCGCGTCCTCTGCCCCCTATACATGACAAAAGCGGTACTCGGGACAGAGTACCACTAAAGCCTTTTATATTATGAAAAAAGAATCAAAAATGCAAGGGCTTTTTCTGCAAACCAATTACTCGGCGAGATATATCAACCCCTTATTGATGACCGCCACTCCTTTTCCCGGAAAGGTCATGCCGTGATAGGGCATATTGCTGGATTTGGATTTCTGTGTCCGACGGTCCACGGTCCACTCTTGCCGAGGGTCGATGATGGTAAAGTTGGCCACCGCCCCTTCTTTGAGACCAGGGACATCGAGATGCAGCAACTGTCTGGGGGCCACGCAGACCTTTTCCACCACGTGCTCCAGAGATAACGTGCCGGCCTGAACCACATGCTTCATGACCACACCCAACAGGGTCTCCAGCCCTGTGATGCCAAACGGGGCTGCCTGAAATTCGACGTCCTTTTCCTCGATGGAATGTGGTGCATGATCAGAAGCAATCACATCGATGGTACCGTCTTTCAAACCGGCATGCAACGCCTCGACATCTCTCCGGCTCCTCAAGGGTGGATTCATCTTGAGCGAGGTGTCATAGTGTATGAGATCCTCATCCGTAAACATCAGATGGTGCGGCGTCACCTCACAAGACACCGGGAGGCCTTCATCCTTGGCACGTCGGACCCATTCAACCGCCTCTCGTGTGGATATATGGGCAATATGCAACCGGGCCCCGGCCAGACGCGCGAGACTGATATCGCGCATCACCACAATCTCCTCGGCAGCATTGGGAATCCCTGCCATCCCCAGACGCGTGGACATGATGCTTTCATTCATATGCCCGTCCTCAGCCAGCGACGGCTCCTCACAGTGTTCGATGACCAGGGCGTCATACATCGAAGCATACTCCATCGCTCGCCTCAGCACCGAACTGTCCGACACCGCACTGCCGTCATCCGAAAACGCAACCGCGCCGGCCGCCAGTAAATCGGCCATTTCGGTGATCTCTTGTCCCTGCCGCCCCTTGGTGAGCGTCGCAATCGGATAGACATCGACCAACTGATCGCGAGCTTGCCGCCTGACAAACTCGACAACTTCCTGACGATCACAGGACGGATCAGTATTGGGCATGGCACAGACAGCTGTAAAGCTTCCCGCCATCGCAGCGGCACATCCGCTCACAACGGTCTCTTCATCCTCACGCCCCGGTTCCCGCAGGTGGACATGCATGTCAATCAACCCCGGCATCAGTACACATCCCCGCAGATCCATCACCTCGCCTTTAAAGGAATCCGCGTCGATCTCACCGATGGTTTTGATCCTGCCGTTCCGGATGGCCACATCCACTCGTTGACGTGTGTCTGCTGTGCCATTAACCCATTCTGCATTTTTTAACAGGACCTGATCTGCTTTTTTCAAACTGTTTTCCTTTCTCATGAAACGAGACAAACGGCTCATCAACCTTCAGGCCGTTTCATTGGCCACCTCTATACCGTCATCCCCTCATTTCCACTCAACAGATACAGAACAGCCATTCGTATCGCCACACCATTGGTGACCTGCCGCAGAATAAGCGAATGTTCGGAATCCGCAACATCACTGTCCAATTCGACCCCGCGATTGATCGGTCCCGGATGCATGATCGTCAAGGGCCGTTTCGCCATCGACAACCGATCCCGGGTGATACCAAACTCTGCATGATATTCGCGAATGGAGGGAAACAGTCCCTTGTGTTGCCGTTCCAGCTGGATCCTTAGAACATTGACGATATCAGCCCACTCGATCGCCTCTTCCAGGCGGTGGCATACCCGCACCCCCAGCTGATCCACATCCATGGGCATAAGGGTCTTGGGGCCACAGACCATAACCTCCGCTCCCATGGTGCACAACCCGTAAATATTGGACCGGGCCACCCGACTGTGAGCAATGTCTCCGACCAAACAGACTTTTAATCCGTCAAGGCTTTGGTGATGCTGACGAATGGTCAGCATATCCAACAACGCCTGTGTCGGATGTTCGTGTATCCCATCTCCGGCATTGATGATCGCCGCATCGACACAGTGGGTCAGAAACAGAGGAACCCCCGCAGAGGCGTGCCGGACAACAACCATGTCGATATTCATGGCTTCGATATTGCGGATGGTATCCTTGAGGGTTTCTCCTTTCTTTACCGAACTCGTGGACGTCGAAAAGTTCACCGTATCTGCAGACAGTCGCTTTTCCGCCAACTCGAACGAAATCCGGGTCCGGGTTGAAGGCTCAAAAAACAGATTCACGACCGTTTTCCCTTTGAGTGTCGGCACCTTTGGAATCGGCCGATCGAGAACTTCTTTAAAAGACTCTGCCGTGTCCAATATGACCGTTATGTCCTGTTCTCCCACCGCCTCAAGACCCAACAGATGACGAATAGAGAGTGTCATTCACCGACCTCCTCTGGAGCTTCTACCAACAACACGCTATCTTCTCCATCTGTCTCCTGCAGACGGACCTGAACTTCTTCTCCACCCGATGTGGGAATGTTTTTACCCACGTAATCGGCACGAATGGGCAACTCCCGATGACCCCGGTCGACCAGAACCGCCAGCTGAACGCTGGCAGGGCGTCCCAAATCCATAAGCGCGTCAAGAGCCGCCCGGGATGTCCGTCCGGTGAACAAAACATCGTCCACCAGAACCACGTTCTTTTCATCGATGTCAAAGGGAATATCAGAAACCTGAACCCGGGGTTGTTTCATCCGCTTGCGAAAATCATCGCGGTACAGCGTCACATCCAGTATACCCACCGGCACGGATTTGCTTTCAATCTCCCGTATCCGGTCCACCAGTCTGTTGGCAATATAGACACCCCGTGTCCGCACTCCAACCACAACCACATTTTCCGCTCCCCGATTTCGCTCGATAATCTCATACGCGAGTCGGGTTATGGTTCGCTGGATACCGAAAGAATCGATTTCCAGGGCCTTGACATGCTGTTGATTCTGTTTGTCATCGTTCACAAAAAAAGCCCTCTCCATTTTGTTGAGAAGGTTTGCTTTGATTACAGATTTATCACAACAACCTACAAAGAAACGACTTTACAATCAAGATTTTTCTGGTTTTTCAGGCGGCAGCACATCTCTTGCGCAACTCTCATCACCAGCGGACAGGCCTCCCCCGATACCGGTAGTCCCCACACGCCGATAAAAGGCTTGATTCTTTTCACAATAATCTGTAGACTGATAGCCCTTTTGAGAGGTGTGCCGGCCGCTTGAACATCGGTTGATTTTGCTCACATCCAAAGGATCTCCACTTCCCCCCGGTTTTTGACCCCGGTCGCACGGTCACATCGACAAAAAGAGTCCATCGATCCACCACTGACATCTTTTGCTCGACACGATGAAACAAATGGGCCGGCTCTGATCACCAGCAGCAAACACATTACAATACCATCGTGGAACGGAGACCAGAACCATGAATCGTTACGAAAAACCTTTCAACCCCGGTGAAGTCCTATTGGTTTACGTTCAGGAGAAACCGGCATTTTATATCCGCATCGACCAATTGGTACCGGATCGCAAAAAGGGGTGGTGGCAAGTCCATTTTACCGCTCTGACTCTGCCCTCTGAACATCTCGTCTGGCTATTGGACAACGATCAGATTCGGGGAGCTGACTTTACCATGCAAGGCAATCCGATTCGACTTGACCGGGTTTCAGCTCAAACCCGGTCAAGCGAGACAAAAACAGAAAAGCCGCCCTCCTCACAACACAAATCCAGAGGGGGCGGCAATGTGATTTCTCTGTTCGACGAAGATTAAACAAGGGATTGGCGGTCTCTGATAACACGGGACCTGTTTCCCTCCACCATCACCTCCACAGCCATCGGACGGGTGTTGTAATTCGACGCCAGAGTATACCCGTACGCTCCGGCCGTCATCACCGCCACCACATCACCACGCTCCAAACGCATCAAGTCCCGGTCTGTCGCAATAAAATCACCGGACTCACAAATGGGTCCCACCACGTCAACTCTTTCGGTCTCGCGGTTGTCCTGTGACAGTGGCAATATCGCGTGATAGGCCCCATAGAGCGAGGGCCGGATCATGTCATTCATACCAGCATCCACGACCGCAAATCGCTTGCCTTTGGTCTCCTTTTTAAACAGCACACGTGTCAGCAATGCACCGTTGGGACCGACAATGGATCGTCCAGGCTCGAACAACAGTTCACAACCCACCTCCCGGACCACCGACATCACGTCCTGAATCACGTCTTTGGGCTGGACCAGCCAGGGAGAATCGAGTGGATGCTCATAATCGACACCGAATCCACCGCCCAAATCCAGGTGTTCGAACTCGATGCCCTGTTTTTTCAAATCCAGCATAAAATGGATCAGAGTCTCGGCACTTTTACCAAAGGGATCGCTTTTCTTGATCATCGATCCCAAATGCGAATGCACACCGACGATGCGCAGCGATTCCTGTTCCGCAGCCCAGAGATAAGCTTCCCGGGCCGCTTCGAGCTCAACACCAAATTTGTTGGCACTTTTGCCGGTAGTCAAATAAGGATGACCTTCGATATCGATATCAGGATTGATACGAATGGCAATGGGTGCCGGCTGACCGACCTCTGCGGCAATACGTGCCGTGACGTCGAGCTCCTGGCGGGATTCGATATTCAGGGCCAAAATACCGGATTCGATGGCAAAGCGTATTTCCTCATCGGTCTTGCCCACACCGGCATAGACGATGCGTTTGGGATCGAATCCGGCCTGGAGAGCCAGTTTGAGCTCACCACCGGACACCACATCGGCTCCCGCCCCCTGTTCTGCCATCATTCTCAGGATATCGGGGTTTGAATTGGCCTTGAGAGCGAAACAGATCAGATGAGGATACTCTCCTATCGCCTGATCCACGGTGTTGAAATTATCAATGATTCCCGACTTGCTGTAGACATATGCAGGCGTTCCCACCTCGTCTGCCACGTCGATCAGGGGAACAGACTCGCACATCAATTGTTGATTGTGGTACTGAAATGGCTGCATGTGGACCTCGCTGTTCATTATTCAGGTTGTGGATTCCGAAATATTTCAGGTAATGCGATATCATTGCCTTCGTTTGGCCAGCGTGAACGTACAATCACGGAATCGCCATAGACAACAAATCGTTCAGAGGGGTCAAATGGCGAGGATTGACCCAGATCGTAACGCCCGTTATCGTTCCGGTCATGATACACCTCGAGCATAAAAATTCCCGGCAGGACAGGATCAAACCGATAAAGCGTATCGGACGGGATAGAGGTGGTGTAGACATGTCCATTGTCGGACCGGGCAGTCACCACATAGGACCCAACATCCCCCCCCCGGGGATCGATAATCCGTCCGGCTATCGCTGAAAGGGTATCTTTGCGTACGGTTTCAAAAGAGATACTGATGACCGTATCCCCCAAAGCATTGCCCGCCACATCGGTAATCGAATCCACCTCGACCCGCAGGAGGTAGGTCTGGCCGGACTCCAGGGACGCATCAGGTTTGAATTGACAGCGTGCGGCGTGCAACCAGTTGATGACACCTGTTACCGCCTCCCCTCCTGAATGGCGCAGAGTCCAGTGCCGTTGCACAGAAGCAGAGTCCATCGCTTCCGAAAACATCAGCTCGATCTCGGGATTCGGCATCACGTTCACACTGCTATCCGCCGGCAGCTGCCGGACCAGAGTTGGAGAGACCGTATCGGACAGTGCACTGGCGACAAACTCTGTTGCGGCAAAGGTGGTGTCCAGAGACAGGCCGGCGAGATCCCGTCCCCGACTGACAGTGAACCGATAGGTCTGATCGGCAACCTGAGGAGCTGTAAGCAGATGGGCCACGGCCGGATTGCGGTCGTTCAAATAGGCTGACAACACGC
>CAYPUH010000063.1:0-7700 GCA_964413725.1 uncultured Cytophagia bacterium | reverse complement strand
GTGTATCGGTGTCATGGAGGATCTGAAAAGTCTCCGGATCCTCCAATGCCCACGTCGACATGCTTTCGGAGAAACGGACATTGACATGTCGACGGTCGGGAGCCTCTACAGAGATGAGCTGTGGTGGAGTGGTGTCCCGTCGGGCAATTCGAAAGGATAAAAACGGGGGGTCGGTATCCGCTCCTATATCCGCATCGGTAAAGGGTACTCCGATGAGATCGTATTCCGGATCGTAACGATCGTTACGATCGCGATCGGTGACGGCAAAGGTTCGATACCGTCCGGGAGCCATATGGGTCAAGCGAAAGGCACCGGTTTCAGCGGTCTGGGTGCGATACAGAGGACGATCCGTGCCGGGATCGGGCACCGGAGTTTCCGCAAGATCATAGGCCCATATCTGCGTCCCCACAAGAGATCCCTGTGCATACACAGCACCTTCGAGTCGTCCCGAGTCGAGCCGGGCACCGGTAGAAAACGCAAAGGTATAGGATTCGGTCATGGGATTGTTTCTCATATCGCGTGTCCCGGTTCCAACCGTTATCACAAAGGTCCGATTTTCCGGCAACGAATCGGAACGTTTCAAAATCAACCGACGCCCTTTCCAGGAATACTCTATTCCCCCGGCAGGTAAGGGTGTCATGAAAATGGATTCTTCCGCACGGGCATGATCCACTCGTTCACTGAATTCGATTTCCACCGGCGCGGTCACCGGTACGTCGGTGTCACCGGATTCGGGTCGTGTCTCGACCACCATGGGAGCGGTTCGATCCACGGGCCCGCCCGGTGGAAAGCCCTCCTGGGCACATGAGAGAAAAACAATAACCATACAAACAGTCGATAAACGATTCACCGGAATCCGAGCTCCTTTATCCTGAAGCCACTGCGTCGGACACGTTCAAAGTCAGGGGGTCCGTCTTAGGATGGACCGTGCAAGATCAAAGTGAAAAAAGGTAGAGATTCAGAGGTTCAAATTCAAGGGTTTTCCCTGTCGGCACTCAACCCTCTGATCAACTCGTAATCCGGGTCACACGCAACGCCGTCTCTTTGATTTTGTCAATTTATATGCTATCTTGGTCAGTATGCATCAGAGGATTCGAAAAATGGATACGTCAGGAGCAAATGGCAAAACAGAGGAGGGTATCGTGTCAGATTTTGATCAGAGTCGACGCCAATTTATAGGGGGTCTGGCGGCCGCCGGTATTGTGAGCAGCGTGGCAGGTGCCCATCCGGACAGACCGCTCGTCGTTCCCCGAAGACTCAAAGCCGGGGATACCCTCGCCCTGATCACGCCGGCCAGCCCGGTGTTCGAACCCAGCAGCATTTTGCAGGGCAAACGATCCCTGGAATCCCTGGGATTTTCGGTCAAAGTCGCCTCGCATGTCGGGGAAAAACGAGGCTATCTGGCCGGAAATGACCGGCAACGAGCAAAAGATCTCATGGAGATGTTTACCGATTCATCGGTGCACGGTATTATCGCGCTGCGTGGCGGATTTGGCAGCATGCGCATTCTCCCCTATCTGGATTACGATGTGATCCGCAGCCATCCCAAAGTTTTACTGGGATACAGCGACATCACCAGCCTGCATCTGGCCATTCACCGCCAGGCCGGGATGGTCACCTATCACAGCGGTGTGGCGCTGTCCACGTTCAACGAGTATTCCACGCACTACTTTCTCAATACCCTGACCCGTCCGCAGCCGGTGGGGACGATCGATCCCCCGGAAGGGATCCATCCCATGGTCCTTCAATCGGGAGATCAGCCCCGCGTCAGCGGACCATTGGTCGGAGGCAATCTGACGCTGGTGTGCGCTACCCTGGGAACACCCTATGAAATCGACACCGAAGGCAGGATTCTGTTTCTTGAAGAGGTGGGCGAAGAACCCTATGCCATGGACCGCATGCTCGGACAATTGAAACAGGCCGGAAAACTGGATACAGCCGCCGCCATCTGTATCGACCGTTGTGACAGTTGTGCCCCCGCAGACTATAAGCCGGCATTTTACAACACACTCAGCCTGGAGGAGGTGATCTCGGATCATACCCGTGATCTCTCCTGTCCCGTTCTGTTTGGTCTCTCCATCGGTCATGTGGCCGATAAGCCGGTTCTTCCCCTGGGCATACAGGCGAGTGTGAACATCCAAACACGACAACTTTCTTTGGATCAGGCGGCGGTGAGGAATTGATCATCCGCAGCTGACGGCGTTGACGGTATTTAAAAATAGCAGGATCGATGTCAGACAGAAAATACAATACTTTGGCAATAGTTGAGCCAGATCACGGTTGCCTGAACCAGATACCCGTATCTTAAACTGGATAAAATTGAATTCACATCAACGCGATACGACTGATTATGACTATGTGCTTTCGACAACCGTTACGTTCGAGCATCTTTTGGATCGTCGCCGTTTTCTCTATCGGATCGTCAGAGGGTTCCCTCCCACTTGCTGTGGAGGGAACCCTACAGGCCACCCAGAGTATTACCCTGGAGTGGAGTCGGGTCACCAGCGATACCACTGGCAGCCCTGAAGCTGGAACGGTCTATTATACTGTTTACCATGACAGCGTGCCCACATTCACGCCATCGGAGCAAACAGTCCTGACCGCCACGACAGACACCTCATTCCAATACCTGGCCGATGCCGATCAACCTCACTTTTACCGCGTCGTCGCACAGGATGAATGGGGCAACACCTCTACCACCAGCCCTCTGGTCGGTTCGTCTTCATATGTTTTGCTGTCGTTGCGTGTCTATCTACAAGGGTCGTTCGATGCCGATGGCGATACGATGACCACCGCTCTCAATGTGGGAGGGCACATTCCAACCCGGTCGCCCTATTCAGAGGCACCGCGGGACGTCATTTCCATCCCGGAGACGGTGGTGGATTGGGTCCTGTTGGAATTGCGCCAGACCGATACCGGTACCCCTGTTTGTCAGGAGTCCTTTTTTGTCGATCAAAACGGACAGGTGGTGGCGCTGGATGGCGAAACCACGCAGTTGGCCATGACCGGAGTGGGAGACGGAGACTATTACGTGGTGGTACGGCATCGAAATCACATCGGCGCGATGAGCGCCCAGACCACGGCCATGGACTCTGCATCCACACCGGCCATCGATCTGACACAGACGGAAACCAGTGTCTTTGGTTCCGATCTTGCCCTCCTCTCCAGTGACATGTACGGGCTCTATGCCGGCGATGCCAACCATAACGAGCAGGTACAGAATGATGATAAAAACGACCACTGGCAGACACAGGTGGGTGGCGCCGGTTATCTGGACGCAGACTTTAATCTGAACGGCCAGGTTCAAAACGACGACAAGAACGATTTTTGGCAGTACACTGTAGGAAAAGGCACCCAGGTCCCCTAAGACCCCTCGAGAAAAGCACCCCGCTAATCCGAAACGACTCCGAACCCGACAATCAGGAATACCGTTATGAGTAAACCATTACACTGTATCGTATGCACAGTCCTGGGGGGACTTTTGATGCTGGGCAATGTATGGGCGGCAGATGCCACCTTTACCTTTGCCAACAGCCAGATCACCGGCACGTCGCCGCAATACTTTGAATTCGATGTGATGATGCAGGCGTCCACCAGCGGCACGCGGCTGGGGGACACGCAGGTCTATATCGACTACAACACCGCCGGATTTGGCAGCAATGCCGTTTCGAATGGCCGCGTCACCGTTAGCAAAGGGACTCTGCTTCAGGGCGGCTCAGCTCCTGCTTTCTATTATACGATTACGAATGTGATCGACAACACCAGTTCAAATCTGGCCATTACCAATACCTACAAGTATGACGATTCCCCAGAATACGGCAATCTCGTTCCCACCAGCCCGACCCAGCTCTGTCATGTGAGAATCGAGATCGTCGACCCCACCGAATCGGCGGGTCTCAGCTTTGATTCCGGGCTGATGGCAGGCCAGATATACGAGTCGGACAACACCAGCAAATATGGCGTGACGGCTGTGGATACCGATGACAGCTCGCTGCCGGTGCAACTGTCGTCCTTTACCGCCGAGCGGCATCCCGACGGGGTACTCATCACCTGGGTGACAGAGTCCGAGATCGACAATATGGGCTTTAACATCTACCGCTCGCAATCCAAAGACGGACCGTTTACCAGAATCAACGGCGGACTGATCGACGGAGCGGGAACGCGCACCGGCACGCTGGAATACACCTTTATCGATACACGGGTGGCGGACAAGACGCTGTACTACTATCAACTGGAAGACATCGATGTCCAGGGCAACCGCACCCGTCACGGGCCCGTCATCCTGGGCGCCGGCGATTTGATTCCCAAAGCGTTTCAGCTGCGACAAAACTTTCCCAACCCCTTTAATCCGACCACCACCATTGTGTTCGGACTGCCCCGCGCGGAAACGGTCTCTCTGAAAATTTTTAACACCCGCGGGGTGCAGGTTGCGCACCTGGTTGAAGAAGAACTGGAAGCCGGAACACATATGATCGAGTGGGATGGCCGCAACGACCGGGGTCAGCCGGTACCCTCGGGCATCTATTTTTACCGACTGGACACGGAGACTTTTCGGCAAACCAAAAAAATGGTATTGACGCGATGAGATCCGTTTTGGCAACCTGCTCGATTTTGCATGACCATCATTGCAATCACAAAGAAGGATGCACAGACCCATGCTGGGGCCCGGACGCTTCTCAAGAATCTATTTGCGTTTCAATCATATTTTCAATATGTTACAAAAAGTTATCCATAGCAGGTTAAACGACTGTAACGAATCCGGAGGACTTTTGGTTTATCCATCAACTCAACGAGGCTATTGGAATGGACTCTAAAAAAGTCGAATCCTTTCGCGATCTGGTGGTCTGGCAAAAAAGTCATGCCCTTGTCAAGTCGATCTATGAAAACACCCAAAAATTTCCCAAACGGGAACACCCGTCTCTGGTGCTCCAGTTTCGGGAAGCGGCAAATGCCCTGCCCATTAATATCGCGATGGGATTTAACAAACGAGGAAAGAAAAACAAACTGCACTACTACCGGGTCGCTCTGAGCACGCTGGAATCGGTACGCTACTTTTTGATCCTGTCCCGGGATCTGGGTTTTTACAAAACAAGCGATGCCGATCTGTCAGAGCTCGAGACCATTGAAAAGATGTTGAAACGATTGATTCGTTCGGTAGCCTCTGCGGGGGGCTCGTAAGCTGAAAAGGCGATCCATGCGGATCGCCTTTTTTTAGTTAGAGTTGGAATCACTGGTTCGTTCCAAAATCAGATAAATTGTCGCCACCTGAGACGCAATGGCGATAACGTCTTTGGTAAGATCCCACCAGTCCCGGTTCCGGTCCGGGGGTTCGGGTTCTTCAGGAACAAAGATCTGATCACCTTCATTCACCGGCGAGTCGTCATCAGCATCGCTCCACTCTCCATGAAGGGTGTTGATCAGACGCGTTCTGGCGGTTCTCGCATTCCAATTGTATCCCCCAGCCAAGTCCACATAATATTCTACCGTTTTTCCCTGTCGGTAGGGATAGATGCCCGGATTGACCACCTGTCCAAACACCTTGACCGATGCCTCACGGGTGGGAATATGGATTTCGTCCCCACTGATAAGGGGCACATCGTACCGTTCATCTCCCTCTTTAAACAAGGCTTCAAAATCAATCGGCATCACCCCCTGGCGTTCGCGGGACATAAACTTGAAATACTCTCGCTCCGTGGGCATCATTTCCATGGGGCGCATCGTCGCAAGGCGCTGAACCTCCTGTTCAGCAATCTTGTCATTCCATTGGCGTCGCAACACATAAGACATAGCCAGAGACGCCTGAGGGGTCAATCCACCCGCCATCTCGATGACATCGGTAAGCGTCCGCGCCTCGTGGTCCAGGGCATAGGTCCCCGGATAGTTGACCTGGCCGATAACCTGCACATTGCGTTTTACGGGAACATCCGATCGCCCTCGAACCAGAATGCGGTCATTCGCCTGCAACGGTACAGACATCGTTTCGTCATAGTCTGTTGTTCCGGGTATTCCAAGGGGCAACCGTTTACGGACGAGTTCATCAGTTCGTCCCTGGAACCGGGCCAGAACGATAGTACTGGAATCGGCATCGGAACGCAAGCCGTGTGCCATCTTAAAAAGATCTCTAACAGTGTCCCCCGGCAGGAACTCGACCGTTCTCGGAGCCTTTACCGCTCCATAAATCCCAACCTGTCCGGCATCGGAATCCTGTACCGGCACAATGATCACATCTCCATCAAGAAGATAGGGGTTGGTCTTTAGACTGCCGAACCAGAAATATGAGGACAGATCGACGTTCAGAGTTGTTCCGGAGCGCCGGATCAATTGAATGCGACGTCTGGACGCGATCCGGGGTTCCACATCGTGAATCTCTTTTCCCATAATTTTCTCGGGAACACGATTGCCGGTCTCTGAAACCTCGGACGATTGCTGGTTTCCGGAAGGAGGCGTCTCTATCCGAGGGCGAGAAACATTGATAAAACCACCCGCTTTTGAGATGGCTTCGGACACACGACTTACAGCGGTGACTTTAACCGTCCCGGGAGTATTCACAGCACCGCTGACGATAACCCGAAAAGAACGCAGCTCCACCAGCCGGATGGAGAGACGTGCGGTGCGATACTCTTGCGTGATCCGATCCTGTATCCGATTGCGGGCCTCCTGCAGACTTTTGCCGTTGACGACGATACTGCCCACATTGGGAATAAACACCTGGCCTTCGGGATCCACTCTCACGCGATGAGCCTGATCGGTACGACTGCCGATAAGAACCTGAAAGACATCCCCGGGACCGATAACATATTCTTCCGGGTCCACTGCGTGTTCCAATACAGGCGCCTTGCCTTCCGGAGAGAGCTCTACCGGCTTTTCACCCTGCAACTTTTGGATGTCAGACAGGGACAGAGGAACCTGTTGGGCCTGGAGAACAGGAACGACCGTCAAGAGTGTGAAGATGCCTATCCATTTCATTCTCATAAAAGACCTCATCTGTTCAGTACGAGACGACACCCGTCCCATGGTCCGCAAAGACCGAATCCATCGGACCCGCAAAAGGATCCGGGGCAAGGGTGCGCAGACAACACCAATACATCAAACCAGGGTTACCTTCGGCTCGGTAGAGGGAATGGATTGAAAATCCCCCGCCGAATCCGGTTCCTGTTTAGTGAGCAATCTGTTCAAAAATCTCTACGATCCGTTTGGACGCATTGCCATCCCACAACGCCGGAATCCGATGAGCCCTCTTGTCCACACCTCTACGCACGTCATGAAACGCGTCCAGAATGGCCCGGGTGTCCAGGGCAACCAGGCGGTTGGTGCCTTCGGCCAGGGTAACCGGCCGCTCGGTATTCAGACGCAGGGTGAGACAGGGCACACCGAAAAACGTGGTCTCTTCCTGAATCCCGCCGGAATCGGTCAACACCAGAGCAGCCTGTTTCATCAAATGAGTAAAATCGAGATACCCCAACGGATCGGTGATGATGATCCCCGATGGGTTGGTCACATTTCTGTCCAGACCAAATTCTGCGAGACGACGGGCGGTGCGGGGATGCAGGGGAAAAATGACGGGCAGTTCTGTCTGGATCTCCTGAACAGCATCGAGAATGCTGCTGAGAACGGTCTTTTCATCTACATTGGAAGGGCGATGGAGTGTCATCAGTACATAGTCATCCGACCCCAGGCCGAGACGATCCAGAATCGTGGAT
>CAYPUH010000062.1:0-16969 GCA_964413725.1 uncultured Cytophagia bacterium | reverse complement strand
CTTATCGTGTGTAAACAAAAGCTCATAGAACTCTTTTTGACATAAAAAGTTTTTCCCTGCCACGCACCAATTGTATGGTCTCTGTACCGAGTCACACCACCATTGAGGTGAATTCAAATCCAGATACCTGCATCGATCGTCATAAATCTGCATAATGACTTGCTTTTTTTCCCGGTTGGGCTATTTTTGAAGGAGGGGCTGACGGTATTCCCCACAGAGGTGTATAATGGGGACATGGCCACCATGCTCGGGAGACGCCAATTGCCGCCTGTCCGAATGACCTCCATGCTCTTTTCACAGGCCTACGGGACGAGGACGCCGGCAACATGAGGAAAGGGTGCGAACAAAATAAAAAACATCAAGATGGCCCACAGCGAAACGGGGTCGATCAGGATCATACCCTGGCTTAAACCCATTATGATCCCCGAAATTTGGATCCATGCGGGGGAAACCAAAGGGATAAACCGAGAATGTCACACCTAAAGAAACGCTTTTGGGGAATCGTGGGAGTGGTGGTTGCTTTTGCGTTTCAGTGTTCAACCATGCAGGCTGCAATACCGGTCAATACCCATTCAGATTCCGCCCGGATCTATTTTCGTCAAGCCAGACAGGACTGGAGAACAGGGTATAATCGCAAGGCCATCGCACAGTATGAAAAGGCCCTTTCTCACGACTCGTTGTTGATCCAGGCGCATATCCGCCTCGCCGATTTGTATCACTCTTGTCAGGAGCTCGAGCGTGCTGCTCGCCATCTGACAACAGCGGAATCATTACTCGGACGGGGTACGGATACCGACCGACTCCTCTATGCCATCGAACACGCCTCTTTTGGACAGGACCCGGAGATTGCCCGCAGAGCTATGGACTCTCTCCTGCAACAGTATCCTGACGATCCTGAAGTTCAGGTCCTTTATGCACATCTCCTAACCGAAACCAACCAGATCTATAAAGCAATCGACATCTACACCCGGCTAATCGAACGCGATCCGGACCAGGCATTTGTCCACTATCAGCTGGGCAGGGCATACCAAGCTATCGGTCAATTCGGTCGCGCCTTCGACGCCTTTGAACGCTATCAGAAACAGAGTCCGGAGACTCCGGCTCCCTACTCGGCGATGGGAGATTTACGAGCCAAGCAAAATCGGATAGAGGAATCTCTCTACTTTCATCGAAAGGCCCTCTGCAAAGATCCCGAGTGGCTGCCAGCTTTGATGGGCATGACGCTCGATCAGGTTCTTCAGGATAAATCCCGGCAAGCGATCGACCGGTTGTCACAGCACTCCGCTCGCACCCGGGATCCGTGGAAACATCGCACCCTACAACACAGTCTTGTCTTTTGTCACATTGTCTCCGACAACCTGCAACAATCGCTCTCTCTGGTCCAGATGCTTGTCACAAAACACCAAAAACACAATCGAACCGGCTGGTGGTTGTGGGACACTCTATTGCTTGGCGATATTTATCGTGAACTCGGGGACCACACCCGGGCCTTTGATATCTATCGTTCGGCATTGGACCGGCTGAGTACGATCGATCTTTCCGATTCGTTTATCCGCTCCTTTGCCTATACCATCATTCGAAAACAGTTTTATCTGGCGCTGGATATGGGCAGACCGGATCTGGCCCGTGCTCTGGCCGAACAGAGTCTGTCCGAGCCGCCCGCGAGGCTTGCAAATGAATTTCAGGGAGTTCTCTACTGGTATACCAAAGACTATAAAGACGCCATCCCCCTGCTTCATCAGGCCGATCTTAAAGACCCGCGGCTGTTGTGCATTCTCGCCGATGCATATCACCGGGCAGGTCAGACAGCGCAGGCATACAATCTGTGGACAGTCGTGGCCACATTTAATGAACTGGACATCCGATTCGCTTTTGCCACGCGGGACCTGAAGCAGATGATGAAATCTGCGGGGTATGTGAATCGAGACATGTTTAAGAGCCGCTAAATTCGCCATCTCATTCATTTTTTCAGCATACCTGAAATGTCCTCACCCTTTACCCTGTTGATAGTGGACAGGGGTGCCTTTACTGCTTCCCTGCAAAGAGAGTCACTCATCGCACTCCGGTCCACATGTTGTGGCGCCGCTGGCGGGGCGCGGATGATTCAACAGTACCACAGGAGATCACATGAAACTGACCGATAGTATTGGCCATACACCATTGATTGAGTTTGACACCTTGTTGAGCAATCCAGGTGTGAGGCTGCTTGGAAAGCTCGAGGGCAACAATCCCGGCAGCAGTGTTAAAGACAGGGCCGCCTTCTGGATGATCCGCGGTGCTGAAGAACGGGGGGATCTCAAGCCGGGTGTGCGCATTATTGAACCCACCAGTGGCAATACCGGTATTGCACTGGCCATGATCGCCAGACAACGGGGATATGACATCGATCTGGTCATGCCCGAGAGTGCCACCCGTGAACGCGTTCAGACCATGCAAGCCTTTGGCGCGCGGGTCATCCTGACGCCTGCTGCGGAGGAGATGGAAGGGGCCATAGATTTTGCCCGCAAAAAGGTCGCCGGAGGGGAATATATCATGCTGGATCAATTCTCCAATCCTGACAATCCCCGGGCACATTATGAAAGCACCGGGCCCGAGATCTGGCAGGACACTCTGGGCGGAATTACCCACTTTGTCTCCTCCATGGGTACCACCGGTACGATCATAGGGGTCTCACGGTATCTAAAAGAACAAAACCCGGAGGTTCAAATCATTGGGGTACAACCCACAGAGGGATCCAGCATCCCGGGAATCCGAAGATGGCCCAAAGCGTATCTGCCCCGGATCTATGAACCGTCCCGCGTGGACCAGACTATCGATATCTCCCGAGAGGACGCCATGGCCATGAGTCGACGTCTGGCCCGGGATGAAGGGGTCTTTTGCGGGATGAGTGCTGGCGGGGCCGTCAGTGCAGCGGTGCAGCTGGGTAACACGCTCAACAGTGGCATTATCGTTACCATTATTTGCGATCGCGGAGACCGATATCTATCGTCAAATCTGTTCCATTCACCAGAGTCGGAGGAGTAATATGAGCCCTCTCTCCGACATCCGCCAGAAAATAAAGGACGGGAGCGTGCAACTCGTTGATGTTCGCGAACCGCATGAATGGGAAGACGCTCACTTTGAAGACGCAATCCTCATCCCTCTCAGCCGCCTGCAGGATGGAAGTGAGATCCCGGAACTGGATCGAAACCAGCCGCTCTATTTGCACTGTCGCAGCGGCCGACGGGTTTTCAGCGCTGCTCCCGTGCTGCAGCAAATGGGCTACCGACAGGTTGTGCCATTGCAGGAGAGTTTTCAAGACCTGGCCCGCGCGGGATTGAAGGTGACATCTGCTTCCCGTTTGCATATACAATTGACCCGCGCGTCGGGATATATCTATGAGGCCAACAATTCACACGGCGAAAGGGTCAGGCTCGATGGTCCGGCCCAACTGGGTGGGATGATGAAAGGATTCCGGCCCATGGAAATGGTGTTGGTGGGACTGGCGGGATGCAGTGCTGTGGATATCGAGCATATCCTGGAGAAAGGGCGCCATCAACTGCAGTCACTGACCGTCAAAGTCATGGGCCAGCGCGCCGATGAGGTTCCCGCCGTCTTTACGGACATTCACGTGGTATTTTCCGCCTCTGGATCCTTTGATCAAAAAACCCTGGAACGCGCGATTACTCTGTCCATGGAAACCTATTGTTCCGTCGCAAAGATGCTGGATGGACGGGTCCGGATCACTTTTGAAGCCAATCTGGTTTCTTCTTAAAGTGACGACGCGGCAACCCCGGTGATAACAACCCGTGTTCCATCTCTGTTGTCCCCTTGTGTTTGACTTGCCGGTTTTGTATTTTGGGTCCCGGTACGACAATAAACCCCAAAGAGTCTTTAGTTACCGTGGCCTCTCCCCTGTTTTTGGGCTGAGCACAGCCAAATCTTGAGTCACCGACCCCGGCCGGGCGGCATGTTAGGGTGGGCCCTGTCCCAAAGACCAACAGCAACGCAATCCCCTGTGGAAGGAATCCCGATCATGCCTCTCACAACTCTGCTCGAGCCCGTACCCTATGACAAAGTACGCTTTCGCGACGGCTTCTGGTATCGGCGACAACATATCAACGCCACCGTTACCCTTCCGGTGATTGAATCCTACAATGTTCAATCCGGTCGACTACAGGCTCTGCAACTGAGCAGATCCTCTGACGGGGATCAGCCCACACCCCATATCTTTTGGGACTCGGACATTTACAAATGGATCGAGGCCGCATCCTATGCGAGTGTCACATACCCCGATCCCAAGCGGGATGCTGCCGTGGATCGGGCCATCGACCTGATCGGAGCCGCACAGCAATCGGACGGATATATCAACAGTTTTTTTACCACCGTCGAACCGGAAAAACGATGGACCAACTTGCGCGACTGGCATGAGTTGTATTGTGCCGGCCATCTCATGGAAGCTGCGGTGGCTCATGTTCAAGCCACCGGCGATCCCAAATTGCTTGACATTGCCTGTCGGTTTGCCGATACCATCGACAGGACCTTTGGTCCAGAGGCCGGAAAGCGTCGGGGCGTTCCGGGTCATGAAGAGATTGAACTCGCGTTGGTCAAATTGTTTCGGGTTACGGGACAGACACGATATCTGAAACTGGCCAAATATTTTCTCGACGAACGAGGACAACAGCCTCACACCTTTGATCTGGAACAAGAGAGTCATGGAGTGCCTCTGGGCGCCTATGCCTATAACGGGTATAAATTTTTTCAGGCTCATGAACCGGTGAGATCGCAAACAGAACCGGTGGGACATGCTGTCAGGGCCATGTACCTCTATAGCGCGATGGTGGATGTGGCCATCGCCTGTGATGACCGCGACTTGTTTCGTGCCTGTGAGCGGCTTTGGCAGAACCTGACCGGCAAACGTCAATATATCACTGGAGGAATCGGTTCGAGCGCTCGCAATGAAGGGTTTACAACCGACTATGATCTTCCCAACAACACGGCCTATGCAGAGACGTGCGCGGCGGTGGGTCTGATACGGTGGGCCCACCGTATGTTACAGGTTACTGGGGAGGGAAAATATGCGGATAGTCTGGAAACAGCCCTTTACAATGCGGCGCTGGCAGGTGTATCTCTGGATGGCAAACGATTCTTTTACGTCAATCCTCTGGAAAGCCGCGGAGACCACCACCGGCAGGCGTGGTTTGACTGTGCCTGTTGTCCCGCCAACATCGCCCGGCTCATCGCCTCGGTCGGAAATCTCTTTTTCTCCACTTCATGCCAACGCCTGAGCGTACATCTATTTGCAGACAGTACGGTCACCACCAACGTTGGCACCACCCGTGTTCAAGTGGAAACCCAAACCCGGTACCCCTGGTCGGGAGACATCCGGATGACGGTCACACCGGAGGACACGGCGTCATGGACACTGGCACTGCGACATCCTGGATGGTGTCG
Source organism: uncultured Cytophagia bacterium (assembly GCA_964413725.1). Lineage (GTDB taxonomy): Bacteria > Zhuqueibacterota > Zhuqueibacteria > Residuimicrobiales > Oceaniaggregativiventaceae > CAYPUH01. The sequence goes on along the minus strand of CAYPUH010000062.1, from coordinate 11,536 downwards.
GGAGGCAGAGCTGAGAATCAATGAGGAATGCGTAGAGTGGCGTCCCTTGTTCAAGGACGGGTATATACATGTCAACAAAAGATGGCAGAAAGGAGACACGATACACTATCGGCTCGGGATGCCGGTGGAACGTATCCAGTCTCACCCGGCCATACTCGAAAATCGGGGGCGTATCGCACTGCAACGCGGTCCCTTGATCTACTGTCTGGAGGAAACAGACCACACCGGTCCCCTCGCAGATCTGGAGATTTTCGCCGATGCAGACATCCGGCCATCTGTAATGCATGAGTTGGAGCCAGAGTTGGTGAGTCTGGATCTGGAAGCGGTTCGTCATGCCTCATTTCCGGGAGATGACGGCAGTCCCTACACACCCCACCGCTGTATTCCACCGGTTACGGCACGATGCCGCGCCATTCCGTATTATGCCTGGGACAACCGCGCTCCTGGAGAAATGATGATTTGGCTTCGACACCGGTGTTACACTCTGGAAAGATAAGGGATCTGCTATCGATAGAACAGGGCATTCCCGGCGCGCCAGGCCTCTCCGATCTGATCCCCCATCTGCCAATAGTGCTTGTCCGGCAGGGTCACCACAAACGGACGCAGTTTTTTCGGATCGACAAGTCCATCGGTCATATAAACCGAATCACAATACGCTTGTACGATCTCACCGATATAGAGACGGTTGGTAGGCAGATCCACTGACTGCTGTACCCGACACTCCATGGTCAAAGGACATTCTCGAATCATGGGAGCGTACCTCAACTCACCATCAAACACCTCGAAAAGACCTGCCTTGTCTTGCACACGTCCCGCAACGATGCCGCAATAATCAGCTTTTTCAAGCAGGGATGTTGATGGCAGATTGACACTGAATTCCTTGTGTTCAAGAATCGCCTGATCGGTAAGATGACCCTTGCCCACAATCACCGCCATCATGGGAGGGCGTCCATTGACTCGTGTCACCCAAGAAACCGTCATAAAATTGGCCCACCCCTCGATCCGGGTTCCCACAAGAGTGACGGGCATTGGATAAATAAACGCATTGTTTCCGATCGGTTTGTTGGCCATGGTCCGGTCCCCTTTTCTCTGTCTGCGAACAGGATTGTTTGGATATGAATATGCAGACAATAGAACACAAACAGTACCGAAGAAATTCTGGCAAGGCACGCCTTTATTACTTTTCACCGAAATGTGCGCGGTTTGAAGATCTAAAGAACGTCCAGCATGGCCCATACATTCTCCACCGGGGTTCCGGAGAGTATGGTATTGCTGCACCCGTGAATGTACCGGGTTCCCTGGCTCTCCTCGATGATCTGCTGGGCTTCTGAAAAGACCTGCTGCGGGGTAGCCCGACGCAAACAATCACCGCTCATATTGGCCCAGAGCGACACATGCGGATACCGTCTTCGAATCTCTCCAACCGTCATGCCTGCATCGCGATCGACCTCACCATAGCCGGGAACATTGGCCTTATTAAAAATCGAATTCATAAGCGGCCAGATACGGCCATCGGTACGCCAGATATAGTGAACGCCCAGCGACTGGCAGTAATCTGCGAGACGACACAAACGCGGCAGAATCAAAGAATCAAATCGTTCCGGGGCGTAAAGAGGACCATTTTTGTCTGCCAGATCCGCACCTCCCAACAGGTACCGAATACCACGTTTTGCGGCGGTCTCTACCTGGACAAATGCGATCTCTAACTGAATATCCAAAAGTGCAGAAACCGCATCGGGTTGCAACACACACGCCATCAACGAGACTTCATCCAGACCCAAAGAAAGGGGGGCACCGGTCACGACAACAACCATATCCTGTAAGCGTTTTTGTAGACGGGCTTCGCGGCGAGCAAATTCGTCACGTTCTCGTCGGAGACGAGACTCGAGTGTCTGTTCCGCCTCCCGTACAACCGTCCACCAGTCCTCCGGGGCGATGACTGGACGAGTGCTGCGGACACGAATAAAATTAAATGTATCGGCATCCCACCGCCAGATTTCATATTCCCCCTCGGGATCGCCATAGACAAACGTCTCGGCATCGATTTGTCGCGTCGGCAGGGTGTCCTGACGCCATGGGAAACGGATCACATCCTGATTTAACAGAGTGTACAACTCGACAATGTCCTCCTCAAGCCTGACCTCAAATTCGCGAAAAGCTGTACTGCCCTGAATCCAGGCACAGGCTTCTGCATACCACAAGGACGGACTACCCGTATGAACCGATCGATGCAAAAGACGGCTGGCGACTTGGCAGGCGAAGGTGGGTGTAAACGCCGGTATCCGGTCGGGGTGTCCCCCCTGGAGTGTCATTCGTAAACGATGTTCAGATGTCATCAGCAATCCCATTCGTGTATCAACAGATCCATGAACATTATCCGGGTGAATCGTATGACAAAATCGCAAAAGTGAACGATAAGAGGTGGGTTTTGGCATACTCGTTCACGGCCTCAACGAAGCACCGAGTTAGAGTCTAGACATTAATAATCAAAGAAACAATAGAAAATGTTCTCTATCGCATGCACATCACTTTTTGTGTTTTAACCGATGTCCCGATTTGAAACCGTACCAGATAGATGCCACTGGATACAGCCCGTCCCGTTTCATCTCGGCCATCCCATTTGAGGATATGTCGGCCGGGTACGATCTGACTCTTGGATAGTGATCGGACCCATTGTCCTCTTGAATTAAAAATTTTGATGCAAAGATCACCTTTCTGCACAACCGTGCAAGAGAGTGATACAGATGAGTTGAATGGATTGGGAAAGGCTGGGTGCAAAACATCATGAGACACCACAGGGGATAGAGATTGAGGAATGATGGGAGGTCCTCCGGCTGGAAGGGAAGGACTTTGCGCCCGATTTTTTCCAAGCCCAGCTGACGAACTGACAGTATATGTGCCAGAATGCTCTCGGTAGATCCAGTATCCTTTTCCCGCGCAAAGCTGGTCCGTTTTGAGATACGAGTCTTGATCTCGTTGATATTCCCATGCTAACTGAGGTCTGATCGTAACCGTTTGATCAAAGCCACCAACGAGCTGCCAACCGGCATGTTCGGCAACGCGGCTATAAGATTCAACGGGATAGACGGAAATCAAAGAACAGTCTGGCTGTTTCACATACAACCAAAACCCCTCACCAGGAGAAATGGTTTCGCTCATTATATAGCGACCTTGACGATAAACATGGGCTTTTGAGATTCCAAAATTCGGGAAAAGCCAGGAGATCCGACAAATTTCGGGCCTGCCGGGGAGTGAGAGCAGATACCAGCCCGGTTCTGGAAACGAATACAAAAACAGTAAAGGCTTTTGATCCTTTTTGTGCGTATAGAGACCCAGAGACGGATCCCCATAAAGAGTGAAGGAGAGGACATTCCACCACATGGAACGCGGGCAGGCCATTTTAGCCTCCTGAAGGGCAACGCTTGCACTCGTCTCTCTGGTTATCATATTCTGCGCATAATCATAGGCTATCGCTGCAGGTTCACCTGTCCCGTTCCTGAAAATTCCGGGATAATATGTCAGAGCACGGGTAGCGCCTATACTGGTGACCGCACAATGCTGCAGCATTTGTGTAGACAAATTAGAAACCGTTTCCGGGTGAGAATTCTCACAGGAACTTTGAAACGTGTGCAAACTGTGTTGTTCGGAAATCCGGAGGGTAGCAGCCTGGTCTATAATGTATTCCGCTTTGGTAGGTGTACCGTGAGTCTGCCAAACGAACAATCCATAGGATGAGGCATTCAGCAAATCACGGGTATGGCTTTTGGAACAAAACGAATATTCGGGAGGTGGATTTAGATTCAACTGGGTTGTATAGATTCGATCATAGTCCCAAAAACCAGTCGGTTCCAGAATGTTATGTCGTATCGATTCCCCCAGATCGATACTGGGAGTCATATCGTCAAGAGGATGCATGGCCAATAGACAGTTTTTCCTTGCAGGAAGCTGATCCGGGGGAGCATTTTCATAGGTTATACATCGGTCAAGAATCAAATCCACCTTTGACGGATCTCCATAACAAGGAATTCGTCCTACCGCAATGTCGTACAGGCGATCGACACCACCCGGGACAAAATCATCGGGAAGTTCTCCAGCATATCCGTCATGATCTCCATCCCATTCTCCGGTCAACTCGGCGTAATAATCATCGGACGGAATGAAATACCCTTCACCAGAATGAGAGTACGGCACCGGATAAAGGCGTTTCATAGGAACGGCACTGCTTTCAGTATCGGGATTACCAATCAGCAAGGCATATTCAATCTGGAGAGGGACACTATGTGTTTTCAGCCAGGTTCGAATGCGTTCAGCGGCAACATCACCGTATCCTCCTCCCCAATCGGATTCGGTAACCACCCGAACGGAGAACCCCCGTTCCTCTTTGCTCCGTATAAAAGCAGGCAAAGAGGAGCACATTAAACGAAGCAACTCGGGGATCAAAATCACATATGTGGGCGGATTCATATCAAACTGCTTGCGGAGTGAAAAAGGGGTATGTTCGCTGTTAAAATACTGACCGGGCTGCAACCCCCAGTCACGCAGTCTATTCATTCCCCAGGCTGAACAATCATTTTGGAAATGATTCTGATGGGTACCGGCTTGAAAAGTTATCTTCCACTCGCCATCAGAGAGCATTTCCAGTCGACCGGACTCGAGGTTATACCGATAGGGAAAATATCTGATATCCAGAACGACCCATCGGCGCAATCGTCCTATATTTATTTCTCGTATAGGGTCTGACGGCCATAGTCTTTGTCCCGGTCTGGACCGAGAGTCTTTACTTCTTTGCACCCACTGAGCAGTATTAAAATCCGGCAAGCCGGTCTGACCAGCAGAATGAACCAATAGTCCCTGAATATCCAGGGGCTGCCAGCATTCCCGCTGTATCGCAATCTTAAGGGAGGCAATATCGGTATCGGGGGGCAACAAAAGTCGCTGATTGAGATAGGGAAATATCCGCTCCCCCTCAACCTTTTCAAAATGAATATTGTCGCCGGAAAATATCAGAGTATCACCAGAATTCTCGACTTGAATATGTGTTGGAAGCGATATCGGCTGCAGCCATTGTCCGGCAAGTGCATGACCACAACAGATAAAAGCCAAGATGAGCAAAAAACATACAGAGCGCATAGAGATCACCATACAAACCCGTTTTTGATTATTGCAACATCCGACAGGTGCATCCGGTCTGATGTCTGTTAACAGGTCACGGTCGTAACACTCTGAGCGGAAGAGGCATGAGAAGAGAATCTTTTATATACCTCCCGCTCTCGCAACCGTTTGGAGTTTGGTCTGAATCCGATATCATCGATCGAACCCAGACCCAACCCCCTGGTGATCAAATATACAGCAACACATTTATGCATTCAAAAAGCATACCAAAAACCGCCCGATAATTTGTCTTGTATTTATTGGATTTACAAATAACGGTATAGGCTCTGGAAAAGCTATCTTGGTGAAATCATCAAAACGGTGGGCGTTTGTTGGGGATATGACTAGAATAGAAAAGCCCCTGCATCAGCACTGCAGAGGCCATAGGGAGTAAAACATAGTGTTACTAGATCCGGCCGGTCAATAGTCCAGTTCATCCAACAGCACAGTGGCATTGGAGAAATAATCCAGGAGATACAGCACATAGCGGATATCCACGCTAATGGTTCTCTGGACGCTGGGAATGATATAATAATCACCGATCACACTTTCATAGGTCATGTCAAATATCACACCCACAAGGTTACCTTTGGCGTCGAGGGTGGGAGATCCGGAATTGCCACCGGTCACCGTGGTGGTGTTGAGAAAACAAACCGGTATGTCGTTCAAGTCAGAGTCCCTGTAGGATCCAAAGGTACGGGATTCATAGAGAGTGGTCAGCTTCTTCGGTACATCAAACGGATCTTCACCACGATCTTTTTCGATGACACCGGACAGACTGGTGATCGGCTCATAATAGACGGCGTCCCGCGGGTGGTATCCTTTGACGTGCCCCGAGGTGAATCGAATGGTTCTATTGGCATCCGGGGCGAGTTTGCCGTTTCGAAGGGTCAGCATCCCCTGGATCAGGACACCACGAACATCCCGGCGTTGCTGGGTGAGTTTTTTGTCCTTCAGTCGAAACGTCTTCAGAGAAGTTTCGATCTGTCGCACGAGATTGATCATCGGATCGTTCAACTGTGACAGCTGCGCCGGTGTATAGGAGAGTAATTTCAGGCGAAACTCTGGATCCGTCAGACGGGTACTGCCATAGAGTTCGGCCGCATACGATTGAAGGGTATCCGGCACATCTGAATTGAGCAGTTGCCGGAACAGTTTCGGCTGATGTTGCGGCGGTTCGTTTTGCAGTCGTTCGAGGAGAAATTGAAAAAACCGCTGGTCGGTTTGCACGTCATAACTGCGCTCGGAGAGACGGATCCTCTCTTCAATATAGGGAATATTGCGTTCCTGAAAGGTACTTTCCCGCTCCAGGTCCGATTTTTGTCGTTCGATCGCCGTGCGAAGGATCAGATGGGCCTGATAGAGCAATTCAGGGCCTTCGTATCGGCCTACCAGTCTGTTTATGGCGCTCATCTGGAGGGTATGTTGTTGCACCTGATCCATAAGAGAGTCCATCCGGGACTGCGCCTCTCGGTAGATTTCCCGATCGAGGGTCTGGATCATCTCATTTTCTACGGTGGTCTTTTTTTGCGGGATATTGGCCTTTTCCATGCCTTCGAGTTTGCCGGCATAGTTTTTCATGGCATTCTCATATCCGCGCAACAGAGAGGCGTATTTTATTGCAAGGGCCTCATGTTTTTGGGTGACCTCTGTAAAAAAATCGACATAGTCTTGGAACCGTTTGAGATCGTTTTTCATCTGATCCATTTCAAACCGAACCTCGGTCGCGGCCAGATTGCGGTAAGTAATAGCGGGATAGCCCATAACAAAGGTAAAATCGCCGGGTTGCACGCCCTCTTTGGATACGGTAAAGAAGGATTTGGGACGATAGGGAACATTATCGGGGCTGTACGTCGCACCGCTGCCATCCGGAGCCACATAGGCCCTGAGGAACGAAAAATCCGCTGTGTGACGCGGCCACATCCAGTTGTCCTCTTCACCGCCAAAGCGGCCGAGATCGGTGGGCGGCGCATAGACCAGCCGAATATCCCGAAGCCGTTTGGTCAGATAGAGATCATAGCGGTTACCACTATAGGAGGCAGCGACCCGGGCACGAATATCGGTGTGTCCTTCTTCAGCGTTCGCGGTCAATCGTTTTTTGGCGCCTTCTATGGCCTCATATCTCTCCAGAGGCGTCATCTCCGGTGTCACTCTGGCGACTACAGAGTCGGTCACATCCCAATACCCGATCAGGATGTCAGCGAGATACCCCTGAGCGGGAATCTCGTTCTGCCCCGAGTCGGCACGGGCATAAAAACCGGTTTCGAGATAGTTGTTCGCCTCGGTGGAGGCGCGCTGTATGGCGGAATAGGCGACGTGATGATTTGTCAGAATCAATCCCGAATCGCTGACAAATTCGCCCGTCCCGCCTCCGAGATAGACCACAGCACTCATCAAACCGGTCCCATCGGGCTTGTACAACGAGGAGGGATCCATTTCAAGGCCTTGTGTTTCCAAATCCAGCATCGGCATTTGGTGTGGCATCCACATTCCGGGTTCGGAAACGGATTGGGAGGTCAGAACAAGCAACGGCAAACAGACAACGAGGATGGTTTTGAACATATCGACTCCTGTTAGGTAGACAACGGTTTCTGATAACCTCCCCGGTTTAGACGTGAGAATACTCGAAACGTTTCACGAAATTTTCGATTTTTGGCCCTTAACAGACATCCCCACAGGAACAGCTCAGACCACGAGCCTTTTCAAATGACTCTTTCCCCTCCCGCAAGCTAAAATAAGCGATCAAAACCGATCCGATGGAATCGATGCCGGCCAGTCCCGTGAGTTCATATCCGATACTGGAGAGCAAGAGAATAACCGAGAGATGCAGACAGGCGCGCGTACAACCGGCATCGGCGAGTATTGCGGCCGAGTTCAATGTTCTTCCCACTTTTAGTTTATAATGAATGAGCAGCCACATGGTGAGGATAGAAACAGTGGCCACCACAATACCCCAAAACGTGGTTTCGGGCTGATGTCCCTGAAGGGTTTGAAGGATAGCCGTAAGCACCAGGCCTGCCGCCAACAGATAAAACGCGACCCCGGTGATTCGCAGTGCCCGCTGCTCAAAACGATCAGGCTGAGGATCCGGATCATTGAGGAACCTGGACACCATATGCCATACTCCAATACCGGAGAGGACCTCGACAAAAGAGTCCAGCCCAAACCCGAACAAGGCCAGGGTTTCATCAGACCATCCGAAATGAATAGAGATTATCCCTTCCAGTATATTGTACCCGACGGTGATTCGAGCCAGCCAGAGGGCCTGGCGATAATATCTTCGTCTATCGTTTTCCATATCCTATTCCTGGTTATGGGTTCTGCGGGCTCTTTTCTGTGGTGAAATTTTTGTCGACCCGTTTTCGCATTGTGTTTCAAGGACTCAAAACTACCGTGGTGTTAAATCATAACACTGGTGTCTTTTCTGGACAGCATTGAGATATCACGGTAACAAAGAATCCCTTCGGCCAAAAGAGTGGATATAAAAATCTCCCGGCCCGGTGCACGAACTGGGAGAGAGTGGAATACGCCTATGGTCTACCCGAACAAAGGGTTCAGAATGGGCACTCACTGTTTGCGCTGTCGTCCAATCTGGTCCATGGTTTTCAGAGCCGAGACGACCTGTTCCGGTGTCACCGGCATGGGTTCATTGTGTATCGTCTCCCCTTCTGCGCAGGTGGCCTCGGCGACCTTTTTCAGGTCCCCGTCCGAAACCTTTTTCAAGCCGATATCCTCCAGCGTCGTTGGAAGACCAACAGACTCGCAAAAGCTATAGACCTCATCGATCAGGTCCTGTGGTTTATCGGTCAAAATCAATGACGTCAAGGTACCGATAGCCACTTTTTCGCCGTGATTTGCGTCATGGGTTTTTTCCAGGACGGTGAGACCATTGTGCAGGGCATGAGCTGCCGCCAGGCCACCACTTTCAAACCCCAGCCCACTCAACAAGGTATTGGCCTCTACGACATGATCGAATGCCGGGGTGATGGCATTGGCGTCACAGGCCTTTTTCGCAGCATCACCATATTCGATCAAGGTCTGATAGCAGAGGTGAGCCAGCGCATAAGCGGTCATGGAACCCAGATCACCGGTCATATTGCCGGCATAATTGGTTTTACAGGACTGGGCTTCAAACCAGGTTGCCAGCGCATCTCCCATTCCGGAAACGAAAAACCGGGTGGGAGACTGTGCCACCAGCTTGGTATCGATGAGGACCATATCCGGGTTGCGGGGAAGGAAGAGATACCGTTTGAACTCACCTTCCGCCGTATAGATGACGCTCAAAGCACTACAGGGGGCATCGGTCGAGGCCAGTGTCGGAACGATCACCACAGGACACTTGAGTTCATGAGCAACCGCTTTGGCGGTATCCAGAGTCTTTCCGCCTCCGATACCGGCGACCAGGTCAGCACTTGAATTTCTCGCCTTATTGACCTGTTCCTCGATCTCTTTATCTGAACATTCACCGCCAAAGGCGGATATCTCGATATCCACTTCACGTTCCATCGCTTCTTTAAAGGTATCGAGCAGATTCTCCATCACATACGGGTCGCATAAGACAAATCCCTTTTCTCCATAGCGTTCCATTTCTGTACCCAGACGCTGCAGTGCATCTTCACCTTGCACATAGCGCCCCGGAAATATCGTTGTACGAATCATTGTTTATCCTCCTTTTGGGTGTCTGGTTTCAGCTTCAAAGAGTTATTGTTCTTTTGATCTGTGAACAATTACTGGATCGGGACTCGCAATATACCCGACGGACAATCGCCAGGCAAGCCTGTAGAGATCCGAATGGTTGTCCGTCCGCCCATCCACAGACGGGAAGAGGTCTCCGGCCGAATCGGCCACTCACCGGCAGCCCTGCCGGTGACACGGTGAATAGAGTAAACCCGCTGAAATTCAGTTTAAAAAATAAATTCATCATCACCCAGTTTGGAATGGACATATCTGAGTTTGCGATCGACATCGATATGATAAGGACAGCGATCATTCAGTTTTGAATAATCCACAGAGGGATCAACGTTCTGCTTTATACGGTTATAGTGCTCACGGGCAGTATCCGTCTGAGCGAACCAGTGCTTGAGTCTCTCTCTGAGTGCATACGCAGCCGGTGATGGGACGGTTCCATCATCCATCTGACGATCATAGATGCCTTCGAGCAAAAAGAGTTGGCTGGGATTAATGTCCATAATCCCGTCGCACTTTTTGCATTGTCTACAGACATACGCTCCCAACTCGACGGCCTCGGTGAACAAGCGTTCTTTTTCCGCTTCGGTCAGTGGTGTAAAGTTCGAGATCACTTGCCAATCCCATTCCAGATAGTCAGGCGTATTGACACCGAGGACCAGTGTTGTGATCGGCAGCGACAGAGTATACCGTATCGCGTCCTCCACGGAGCGATAGAGATACCCGTCTGCCAGGGCTTTCATTCCCATCACCCCGATTCCCCGCTCCAGACAGGTGGGTAACAAACCCTCTTCGGTAAATGGAAAATTGAATCGGTCATAATAGTTAAAACCGGTCATCAGCACATCAAACGGATACTCTTGAATGGCATGATAGAGAGCGTCAGGATAACCGTGGCCCGTAATACCGATAAAACGCACCTGCCCTTTTTCCCGGGCTTCTTCAGCCGCTCGCAGGGCGCCATCATCCGAAAGCAACATACGCACATCGTTACGGGTCTGAACAGCGTGCATAAACAGAATGTCCACCGTATCGGTTTTAAGCCGCTCAAGACTTTTTTGGATCGATGTTTGAGCATCTTTATAGGTCCGTTTGCCACATTTTGTGGCAAGGATAAAATCCTTGCGCCGCTTGGACACTGCCTGACCGACTTTGGACTCGGACAAGCCGTCGCCATAGGCTTCAGCCGTTTCAATGTAATTTCCACCCCGATCGAGATAGTCGTTCAACAGTATTGTCACGTCGTTCGAGGGCAGTTCCAGGAGATGAAATCCCCCCATACCCATCAGCGTACATTCCAATCCCGTCTTTCCCAATACTCTTTTCTGCATGATATACTCCAATGGTTAAATTGCTCTATCATTTATCAGGTTATCTGCGCAACAGTATCTATTTGATGTCGTAGCTATATGTCCAAATCCGAGTGACGGACAAGAGCACGTTCAGCCGCTGTGAGAAAGATCTGAGGACTTGGGTGTCTGATAGCTTGGATTGATGTACTTGAAACGAATAGTCTGCGTGGTATCCAGCACATACGCGGCGGGCACCGGCAGAAGATGATGATCCAGCCCTGAGGCTTTTTCCAGATCGATACCATATTCACTATACCGACCAATAGTCTTTTCATCGACGTGAAACGCGAGTCCCAGGGTCGTTGTAGAGGTCATCGAACTGTCGGAAAGCAATGTGTAATTCATAG
>CAYPUH010000061.1:0-17178 GCA_964413725.1 uncultured Cytophagia bacterium | reverse complement strand
ACTATATAATAAACAACAATGGTTTCGTAACATTCAATTCAAGTCGAGTCTGTTTTTCGATTAACATAATAAAATGATTTTAATAGAATTGTTGTGAGTGTCCGGTCGTTCGACCGGACACTAGTGATATCCTGTGTAAAAATAAAGTCGTCAGAGGGGGCAGGATGAGACATACACACACGGACAAAGACCTGAACCAACTCGCGGATCGGGTAGAGACCATTCTCATCAACCTGACACCGGATCAATATCACCGTGTTCTCAGTCTCACCGCCTGGCGGCGTCCCTGGCGGCCGCGGCGGCGAGGCTGGAAAAATGTTATGGATCAACTACTGCACGGTCTCTATGCGGTGATAGTCCTGTTTCCCCTTCTCCTCTTCCCCTCTTACGAAACCGCCTTTTTGAGTGGAGCTCTTTTGGGAATTATTCGCGAAACCGAACAGTATTTTCGGCAGGATTTTAAAATACTCATGTTTTGCGACCGTATTCAGGATGTTCTCGCGTTCGGTCTCGGTGGCCTCGCAATCTATTGGCTCCTGACTCTTTTGACCCGGTTATAATCATCCTGCCCATTGTCTCCGGAGGACCATAACATGCCCCCCTACAATACCCGCCATACTGGTGTCCGGTTTGTCAACCGGACACCAGTACGGCGGGTTAACTGTTGTGTTGTCTGGTAAAATCTTGTATATTAAATGCATTACGGTATACATACTTTTTAGGTGTTACCGTGCATTCAAAAACAAAACAAGATCCAGAACGCCATTCCGGGAAATCCATCCGGCAACGAGGTCGTCTCAAATGTGGTCACTATCACGTTCCCTGCCCCTTTGTCTGGCACTGGCAGAGATAAAAGATCTGCACATCCCAAAACACTCTTCGGCATCGGATCATTTAAAAACCTGTGCTGCACACTATATGGAGACCGCCGCAGGCCAGACCATCGCTCAGATCCCGGGAGCACAAAACGCAAGACGACTGTTCCGGACGATTGGTATGGACCCCACACACAGAAGACCCTCTTCAGAGGCACTCTTGCGCCGGGCACTAAAAAACAAATCCATGCCGTCCATCAATCCTCTGGTGGACATCGGAAACTGGTGCTCACTGGAATTCCTGCTTCCCATATGTATCTATGACGCCGACGCCATCACCGGACAGGTCCGTCCCGAAATCGGCACCGCGCACGATCAGTATAAAGCTCTCAATGGCGAACTCTTGAATTTTAACCGACGGTTTATTCTAAAGGATGATCACGGACCCTTTGGCTCACCCATTACCGACTCGGTCCGGACCGCCGTAACGCTCGAAACACATCATATCTTGCTGGGTATCTTTGCACCCCGGGACTATCCGATAGCCGAGCTGCGTGAAAAACTCGATGTGTTCCTTCAACGCGTCAAACAGATCTGCGGAGGCATTTGTACCCGTCGGGAGATCTCTGACAATACAGGAGATCATCATCAACAGGGAGAGTGATATGCGAACCCGATATTCTTTGGTCCTGCTGCTCATTCTGGGACTCGTCGGGCTTTATTGTGGCTCACAGAAAAAATCAGAACGTGGCAGAGTTGCTCCATGCGCTTGAAAAGGCATTGATCGAATCCCAATCGCTACTTGTCACCTACAACCTCTCCGGTTCCGGGTCGATCACAGCGGATTTTAGTGGTGTTTTGATCGTTCAACCCGAAAACCACCTGGTCTGGCGGGCCAGGGGATCCTATGGCGGCACTCCCATGGAACTCGAACTGGTTTCCGATGGAGAATTCATGATCGGAAAAACCCCGAAAACAACGTTCAGGAAAAGAACTTCCAAACATTTGAATCAGGCTGTCCTGATCGGGTTGACGCGCATGGGATTGTTGCACAATCTGGCCCGGTTGAGCGGGGGAGCCGCTCCGGATCATACGGACGGACATATCCATAAATGGGTACAGGTATCGGATGTTCTCCTGGACCGGGCTAACTCCACAGACGAAATATTTGCCACCTTGCAGTTCAATGTGATCGTGAGCGGTGAGCACGCAGCAGAAGCCGAACGGGTCCTGGCAAAGCAAACCCGGCTGCCGCAAAAACGTATACAGACCGTGCACGTTAACAGTGGCGATATGACCGCGATAGAGCGCTACACATCTTTCGAACCCAATCCAACCGTGGATCCGGAAAATTTCAACCTGGACCGGATAACCTCCGACCAGTATAGCAGGGGAACACAATGACACACTATCTGAATCAGGCATTGACTCCCGAAACAAAGCTCTGGTGGCTATTGCTCATATTCGGCCTGATTCAAATCACTGTAGGACTGTATGACGAGGAGCCACAACTCGGGCTTGTCATAGCCGGTATCCTGATGCTCACCCTCCTCGGTATGACAGCATGCTTTTACAAATGGGCCGGATTGCTTTTCGTCCACATCGATCCAAGCGGTATCGTTGTCCGACAACATTACATCCAGAAACGTCGTACACTGGGATGGGACGATATCGCCTCGGTGGAACTGACCCCAACATATATTCTTATTCATCCTCAACGCGAGGCGCCGGACATCATCATCAAAGCGGAGCAGGATCCGGAAGATTATCTGAGAACCGCCATCAGACAGCAGGCTGACCAAAACAAAATCCCGGTCACACACATGAACGGTTAACCGGACCGACGTCGGCATAGGGGTCGATAGCCACTCGATCCGTTGCAGACAACTCATATGGCCTCCACCTCCAAATAGAAACGATGAATCTCCCACTCTTAACAGGATAGCTTTATGGAATCACACTCTAACACACGATGGCCGATGACGGGCTGGATCGGACTCGTTCTTGTGATCATCAGCTGGCCCCTGAGCTGGTCGCTACCCGGCGTCCGTACCCATGTGCTCCACTTTCCGCTCTGGGTCGGGTACTGCCTCACCATCGATGCCATTACGGTCAAAAGGACTGGCACGTCTCTGCTCACATCCAGTCCCAAACGATATATCCTGCTTTTCCTCATTTCCGCACCCGTCTGGTGGCTGTTTGAATTCCTCAACGAGTTCACCCAAAACTGGGAGTATGTGGGCAAAGAACACTTTACAAACCTTGAATATGCACTCTATGCGACCCTTAGCTTTTCAACCGTGATTCCGGCCATCTTTGGATCCGCGGAACTGGTGGCGTCCTTTAAATGGGTTCAAACCCTTGATTCATGGAAACGCTGGAAAGTGTCTCGCCGAGGCAACTGGATGGTCTTTGCTCTGGGTTGGCTTTTTCTGTCGCTCATGTTCATCTGGCCCCAATATTTCTTTCCCTTTTTGTGGATCTCGGTCTATTTTATCATCTCCCCGATCAACCGGCACTTTAACCGGCGAACCATCTGGCACGATGTCTATCGGGGAGACTGGCGGCCGGTGGTCGCCCTGTGGCTGGGAGCATGGATCTGTGCCTTTTTCTGGGAATTCTGGAACGTCTATGCCTTTCCGAAATGGATCTACCACATCCCCTATGTCGGGGTTTGGCATATTTTTGAAATGCCCCTGCCGGGCTATCTCGGATATCTACCCTTTTCTCTGGAGCTCTTTGCCCTGTATTATCTTATCGGCAGCCTGCGGCCCAAACAATTGCTGTACGATCGATTTTTACAATTCCCCACCAGCCCGTCCTGACCAACGATCCTGTACCGTTCCGGTAAAATTCTGCGGGCATCGAACCCTCGTACGGACGATGAGGAGATCCGACACCCAGTGGGAGCGTACAGCCTTTCCAGGTTGAACGCAAGCGTCCGTCCGGTCGGGTAAAAACCATTGCATCTCGTTTTGTTGAGCTGTATTTTATAAAT
Source organism: uncultured Cytophagia bacterium (assembly GCA_964413725.1). Classification (GTDB taxonomy): domain Bacteria; phylum Zhuqueibacterota; class Zhuqueibacteria; order Residuimicrobiales; family Oceaniaggregativiventaceae; genus CAYPUH01. The sequence continues at coordinate 13,365 of CAYPUH010000061.1, read as the reverse complement.
TGATTGTCGTTTGTCAAAAATTAAAGGAACCGTTTTTCTTTGCAACACCTGCGATCCTTGCGTTGTTTTTTTTGTTAACAACAAAGACCTTGTCATGCAAAAAACATTGATCGTTCTGGGAGTACTCCTGTTGATTGCCGGTATCATCTGGCCCTGGCTGGCGAAATTACCGTTGGGACGACTACCCGGTGATATTGTGATCGACAAACCCAACTTTAAGCTCGTATTTCCAGTCACCACGATGCTGATCCTCAGTGCACTCTTGACTCTTATCCTCTGGCTCTTTAAAAGATAGAGAACGGGTTCAGACCCAAATCCGATCGTCAAACCATACAGAAAAACATACGTCCATGAACGCCTCAACACGCGACCGGATTCTACGTTTTCAAAATATTGAAATCACTGAATATCACATCTATTCCCGGATTGCGGACACACTTTCCGACTCTGACAATCGTTCAATCCTGAAACAAATTGCCGATGAAGAGAAACGCCACTATTCCGAGTGGAAAAAGGTCACCGGTCGGGAGGTCAAACCCAGCCATGCGAAAATATGGTTCTTTGGTTTGTTGAATCGTGTTTTTGGATACACCTTTACCACTAAACTCATGGAGCGGGGGGAGGAAGACGCACAGGACAACTATCGCGCCATCGAACACGAGATATCCTTTGCCTCCCGCATTGCCGAAGAAGAAGATGATCATGAAGAAAAACTCATCAATATGCTGGACGAAGAACGGCTGTATTATATTGGATCCATTGTATTGGGACTGAAAGACGCCTTGGAGGAACTCACCGGAGCGCTGGCCGGGCTCACTCTGGCCTTGCAAAACACACGACTGATCGCCCTCACCGGCCTCATTACGGGAATCGCCGCTACCTTTTCCATGGCGGCTTCGGAATACCTCTCAACAAAAGCAGAAGAATCCGGCAAACATCCGGTCAAGGCCTCCGTCTATACCGGGCTGGCCTATATCCTGACCGTCATTTTGCTGATTCTGCCGTATCTGCTCTTCAGCCACTATTATCCTGGATTCTGTGTTAACAGAATCCAACAAAAACTATCGTTATGATTATGTTCTATTTAAAACAATCAATATTTTCACCCAATTGGTGAAAATATCATATTGATTATATTGGGGATTATATCTGTCTGGCTCTAACCCTTGTTATTGCCCTTTTGATCATCAGTGTTTTCAATTATTATATATCGGTTGCCAAAGACGTCAACTTTAAGAACCGATTTATAGAAATGGCCTCTCTGAGTATGGGGGTAGCAATTCTGAGTTTCCTGGTTGGATTTCTATTGAGGTCCTTTTTTGGCATCGATGTTTAACCGGTCAACCCGAAACAGATTCAGGAGCACACAATGGAATGTAAAAAGGAAAAAAATCTCTCCCGATGTAACTGCACCTATGAACCCTGTGCGCGAAAAGGACTCTGCTGCGACTGTATTCAGTATCATTTGCGCAGCCGGCAATTGCCGGCATGCGTCTTTCCCGATTCGGTAGAGCGGACCTATGACCGCTCGTTCGCTCGGTTCGCAGAGCTGGTTCAATCCGGAGACATCTGATCCGGCTGCGACAAAATTACCGGAACCTTTTGCATATCAAGGAGACAAATCGATGAATCTTCCTCGGACACTCGTTATCCTGCTGGTCACCACGTTGCTATCGGTCAGCGCCCTCGACAGCCTGTTCGGTCAAACTCGGACCCGTAAACGTCTCCGGATTCCGGATATTCCCGGGTTTACCACTCTTGTGTGTGATTTTCACATGCATACGGTATTTTCAGACGGTAAAGTCTGGCCCACCGTTCGCGTTGACGAAGCCTGGCGGGAGGGACTCGATGTGATCTCCCTCACGGAACATGTCGAGTACAGACCGTTCAAACAGGACATCCCCATACAATTCAATCGCGCATATGAGGTGGCCAAACCGGTGGCCGATGATGCGGGAATCCTGCTTATCCATGGAGCAGAAATTACCCGCCCCATGCCACCAGGACATATCAACGCCCTGTTTCTCACAGACGCGGCCCTGCTGCAAACAGACACCTGGCAGGATGCTGTGAAGGCGGCGGTATCCCAGGATGCCTTTGTCTTTTGGAATCATCCGGGCTGGCAAGGACAGCAGCCCGATGGCATCGCACGCTGGTATTCCGATCACTCTTTTCTGCTGGACAGGGGGTGGCTACACGGTATTGAGGTGGTCAACCACAAATCCTATTATCCCAGAGCCCACCGATGGGCACTGGAAAAAGGCCTGACGATGCTGGGAAATTCCGATAACCACAATCCCATCTCAATGGATTATGACCCCGAGCAACATGAACGGCGTCCCGTGACTCTGGTGTTTGCCGCAGACCGCTCCATCAAAGCCATCAAAAACGCTCTGTCCACTCAACACACCGCGGTGCTCTGGCAGAACAAACTGATCGGCGAGGAACGATTTCTGCGTCCTCTTTTCGATGCCGCCATCACGGTAAACCATCATCGACCATCAACATCCGCCTCAATGGTGGTGGTCGATCTGGTAAACGACTCTGATCTCGAATTCGTGTTTGTCCGGCAGGATACCCTGACAACGATACAGGCACCCATGAAAATGAAACAGAGTCCACAGTCCACAACACGTATGGTCGTACGCAAACGCTCCAATCATCAGTCAGCTGCAGATTCACTGCACTATGTGATCGAAAATGCCTGGACCACGCCGGAAAACCGGCTATCCGTCGTTCTGCCCATCACCTGGCCGCTCCGAGAAACGAAAAGTCCTTGACGTTTTACTCGATATGCAGCAACAACCAAGGGGATACTATGATCCAGACACAGAAAACAGCCATATACCGGCTTGTGATGACCCTTTCACTCATCGCATTTTTGATTGCGGGCTGCCGCTCCGGTGACCCGGAGCAGAACGGTACAGCCCGCCTGAGCGACCAGTCCACGTTATCGGTACTCTGGTATCAACACTCGGCCGAGGCAAGAGCATTGTGTTATCAGACGTACAATCTGGCCCGGTTGCGCTTGCAATCCATGTTGCAGGAACATCCGAATCCTGCCGCTCTGGCCGTCGTTCTCGACGTGGATGAAACGGTCCTGGACAACGCACCGTATCAAGCCAGACGTATCCAGACCGGTACACTCTACCCCGAGGGCTGGCCGGAATGGGTTGGGTTGGCCATAGCAGAGGCGGTCCCGGGAAGCCACTCGTTTCTTCGCTACGCCGATTCCGCGGGTGTCAACATTTTCTATGTGACCAACCGCCATGAATCCCTCAGAGAAAGCACACTGAAAAACCTGCAACGCGCGGGATTTCCACAGGCCCGCACGGATCACCTCTTGATGAAAACGGACACGAGCAGCAAGGAACCCCGCCGACAGATCATTCGGTCCGAGTATGAAATCGCTCTTTTGATCGGCGACAATCTCAACGATTTTTCCGATGCCTTTGCCGGTAACCATTCGGCAGACCGCATTCGCGCCGTCGACAGCATGTCCACAGAATTCGCGCGTAGATTCATTCTGTTTCCCAATCCCATGTATGGTGCCTGGGAAGGGACGATTTATGAGGGACAATGGGACCGCTCGGCTGACGACAAACTGGACATGCGCCACTCCCGTCTGAAAGGATATCCTGACGGCAAATAAGGAAAAAAACACAAACAGATCCAGATGACTGATTGTTAATCCTATCGCATCTCTCTGGCAAAACAGATCAATGGATATAGACCCCCAAAAAGATATTATCGTTTTTCTGCATGGGCTCGGGCGGTGCCGGCTCTCCATGACGTGCCTTGCAAACCGGTTTCATCGCAGAGGCTACCGGACGCTGAATATCGGTTACCCCTCCCGTCGCTATGCGATTGGGGAATTGACCAATATCGTCCACCAGACCCTTGAAACCCGAATACCACCCGGGATTCGCACCGTCCACGCTGTCACTCATTCTCTGGGGAGCATTCTATGGAGGCAACTGCTCGCAGGCCAGACACTCTTTACACCCGGACGTGTCGTTATGCTTGCGCCTCCCAATCAAGGTTCTGAACTGACCGATCGTTTTTGCGATCACAAATGGTTTCGCTGCTACGTAGGGCCGGCTGGCTGTGAGTTGGGCACAGGAACGGCGGGGATCCCTGCCCGCCTGGGACCCGTATCGTCCCCAACCGGTATCATCGCCGGACACGTCCGCTGGTCCCTTTTTGACCGATGGTTGTCCAGCGATCATGATGGCCGGGTCCTGCGCGACAGCACCGCTGTCGCGGGTATGACCGACTGGATTCAGGTTCCCTATGGCCATTCCTTTATCATGTATCGAAAACCGGTTTTTTATCTCACGCTATCCTTTTTACAGACAGGGCATTTTCCACCGGCTATCCAATCTGGCTTTCAACGGGAGGAGCATTGAAAACAGTCCTATGGACCCGACCCATGGGCACGGCAAAATGATCGTATTGCCCAGACACATTTTCAACCGGGACACCCTGTTCGTCAGCCGTGAGTTGCTGGGGACCTGTTTGATCCGGCAAAAGGCTGACGGCTCTCGTTTATACGGAATGATCAGCGAGACCGAAGCCTATGCGGGTGAGGAGGATACAGCAAGTCACGCGCATAAAGGGGAAACCCCGCGAAACCGGGTGATGTATGGTTTGCCAGGTCATGCCTATATCTATCTCATCTACGGCATACATTCCATGCTGAACGTGGTGACCGAACCGGCAGGGGTCGCCGGTGCTGTCCTGATTCGGGCGCTGATTCCTCTACAGGACATAGAAACAGCGGAACCCCTCGACGTCTCAAACATCCCTACCATCGACGGCCCTGCAAAGCTCTGCAAGGCTCTCGCCATTGACCGGTCTCTCAACGGACTCGACCTTTGCCATGGAGAAACGCTTTGGCTGGAACCGGGTTATGAGATCCCCCAAACGTGTATCCACTCCGGTCCCAGAATCGGGCTGTCGAAAACGGTTACTGCAAAAGACAGACACGCCAGGCACAGATTTCGGATTCATATGGACAAAGTGCCCTCCGGCACCCTTTTCCGAACCGATACGGATCATATCGCCCGCAACGGGGGGAATACCCCTTGATGTTTTGAGATAATTGTGCAAATTAGTATTGTAGCACCCGGCCCAACAATCATCCGTTCCGACGGAGCCCAAGCCTTAACGGAGGAGACGATGAATCGATATCCATACCGGTTGACGATCCTGGTGGGGATCGCAGCGAATCTTTTGATGATGATCCCGACAGGACTTGTTGCACAACAGCAGGGATCTCATCATCCGTTTGTTTACACACCACAAGTCATTCAACGAGCCAAACTGAATGCCTCCACCTATTGCTGGGCTCAAGCCATTGTGGACGACATTTTCAGGAAAGCCGACGAGGCGGTTTCACAATCTGCGACGGCCCTTGACGAATGGTTTTATGAAACCACTCCCACCAATCAGTGCGACTGTCCCAACTGTGGCCATTTCTGGCTCGACTATGTCTGGAGCTGGTCTCCTGACAAACCCAATCAAATCGTCTGTAATTATTGCGACAACGTGATCGGCATAGACACCTATCCTGAAAATGAGATCATCCGGCGGGAAGACCCTCAGGGCAATATCATCCCGCATCCGGCATATCGCGATTCCACCGGCAAGCTGTTTCCGTTGCGTCAATGTATCGCCTATTACAAAGCACAGCATGCCTACGACTGGATCGAACAGTTGGGAGCTGCCTACGCACTCAGCGGCGAGCAACGTTATGCAGAAGCAGCGGTCAGGCTGTTGAGCCGACTGGCGTCTGTTTATCCCGGATACGCACTACATGACAACTGGCGATTTGAAGCCAAACCCTGGGGATGGGCGGGCAAACTCACAGGCTGGCATCTCACAGATGCTCGGATTCTCATACAGTGCGCCAAAACATATGACGCCATCTATCACAGCCCGGCACTGAACGACACCGCCAGACAACATATCGAGACCCACCTCTTTCATCTGGCCGGCAAGATGTTAACCGCTGTCACACCTCTTCAGGGCATTTCCAATGATGCTGCTTATCGGTATGGGGGTGTAGCTATTATCGGTCGCACCCTCCAGGATCATGACCTGCTTTCCTGGGTGATGAATGATACAAACGGATACGCGGTGTTTGTGGACAAATTGTTTTATCATGATGGTTCCTGGCACGAACGGACACCTGCCTATCACAATATGCTGTGCAAAAGTCTATACCTGGCCCCCTTGTACCTGGACGGCTATTCAGATTCCCCCAGCTATACCGGATCAGAGCCCTATCAAAACATTCAACTGAAATCGATCCCAAAACTGAAACGCATCCACGCGTTGCCCTACGAAATGCGATTCCCCAACGGCAATCTTCCACCGATCAATGACGCTCGATGGGGTACCCGACCCGACCCCATCGGGGCGGAAGCATTCTATCACTGGACCGGAGATCCACAATGGCTTGCCCGCCTGGAACAAGCCTATGAGGGGAAGGTCCTGGAACAGGGATCCCTGTTTTCACTTTTCTACCGTTCACCCGACATCGACAACGCCCTGGATACTCTTACAGTGCTGGCAGACGTTCCGGATACCAGTCAGGATATCACCGGAATGGGACTGTTTATGTTGCGGCGCGGTACCGGAGAGGATCAGACGGTGTTCACACTGCATCATCACAAATACGCAAACACACATTCCCATTATGACGCGCTCAGCGTGATGCTCTATGCCAATGGCCGCGAGATGCTCTCCGACTTGGGATATCCTACCTTTGGCAGCCGTCTGAGGACCACATGGTTTACCGCGTCATTGTCTCACAACACCCTGATCGTGGACACCAACAATCAACGCGCACCCAATGGTGTGGCCAACTTTCTCCATCACGGCGACCTCTTTTCAGCCTGTGAAGGGGAATCATGGGATTCCTACCGGATTATCTGTGAGCCCTTTATCCGGCAAATCGCACTGATCGATACCGATGCCGGCCGACCCTATGCAGTGGACGTATTCCGTGCGGACGGAGGTACCGTTCACGACTGGGCGTTGCACGGTGAGGGCGCCGGATTTGCCATAAAGGGGGTTACCCTTGAGCCTGCCGACTCTTTTGATGGCCATGACTATGCCTATAAAGAGGTCACGGATGTCAAAACAGGCTCACCGGCAGACACATGGGGAGCAAGATGGTCCTGGCCGGATAGCACGGTGCTCGATGTTCATATTCCCGCACAAGACGGCGCCACCGTGTTTGCCACACTATCCCCCGGCCACCGAACCCGCGATCAGCGAGGGCGACGCATCCACTCTCTGTTCACACGACGACAGGGTGATGATGTCCGGAGTGAGTTTATCGCTATCTACGACCCCCATCAAAATGCCCCGATGGTCCGGCGGGTTGAAAAGATGTTTGTCTCCCCCCATAAAAACTGGGCGGTCGTGCTTAAAGTAACACTCGATACGGCGACAGATTATATCCTGACCTCCTATACCGACATTGCGCCCTGGGGAGAGCAATTTACGGATGGAGAGATCACCATCGACTGGCAAAGCCGGTTCGGTGTGATTCGTGTCAAAGACGGCCGGATTGTCCGTCAGGAATGGGTACATGAGCCGATGGAAGGATTGATACACGACATATAGACTTGAGCCTGGCGAGAAGAATCCAAAGATCGAACTGAATCAAATCCCAAAAAGGAGACCCTATGTCCATTGCATGTTGGTCCCGTCGACAGTTTCTCAAATACATGACTCTGGGATCGGCAGCCGTTGCCATGACCGGTTGCGGCAAGTCGTCGCGGTCTTTTAAACCACCCAACATCCTGTTCCTGTTAACAGATGATCAACGCTGTGGTACCATCCATGCTCTTGGGAATGAGAATATTTTCACTCCCCACATGGATCGTATCGCCCGGTCCGGTGTCACATTCGACAATACCTATATTCAGAATGGTCAGAGTGCTGCGGTGTGTATGCCCAGTCGCGGAATGCTGATGAGCGGGCTGAGCACCTTTCATCTGACAGATGCCGGACGCACCATTCCCCAAACCATCCCGACGCTGCCGGAAACGCTAAAAGCAGCCGGATATCAGACCTTTGCCACAGGGAAATGGCACAACGGCAAACAATCGTTCGCCCGCAGCTTTACCCATGGCGGACCCATTCTCTTTGGAGGCATGAGCGATCATTGGGACATTCCGATCTATCACTTTAATCCAGAAGGCGAGTATCCCAAAGAAGACCAAATCATCCATCAGGGTCAGCATTCCAGCGAGCTCTATGCTGATGCCGCCGTCGACTTTCTCAGAAACACCTCAACAGAGTCGCCCTTTTTCGCGTTTGTCTCCTTTCAGGCACCTCACGATCCCCGTCAGGTACCCAAAGACTATCTGGACCTCTATGATCCGGAAACACTCCCTCTGCCCAAAAATTTCATGCCCGAACATCCGTTCGACAATGGTGAGCTCCTCGTCCGGGATGAAAAACTGGCCTCGTTTCCCCGACAACGCAAAGAGATTCAGACCCATCTGCGGAACTATTATGGCATGATTTCACATCTGGACGCCCAGATCGGGAGGATTCTCGACACCCTTGACGAACAGGGGCTGGCAGACAACACCCTCATCATATTGGCGGGCGACAATGGCCTCGCTCTCGGTCAGCATGGCTTGATGGGAAAACAAAATCTCTACGACCACAGCGTCAAGGTTCCATTGATCGTCACAGGACCCGGTGTAGCGGCGGGAGAACGCGCGTCTGCTTTGTGCTATTTACACGATATCTATCCCACAGTATGCGATCTGGCAAGAGTCCGGGTGCCCGACACCGTTGAAAGCAAAAGTCTCGTCCCCGTGCTCAAAAACCCCTCTAAATCGGTTCGGGACGCCGTCGTCTTTGCCTATAAAAATTTCCAGAGAGGCGGTCGCTTTGACAACTGGAAACTGATTCATTATCTGGTGGAGGGAATCAAGACCATACAGCTTTTTGATCTCAAAAACGATCCCTGGGAACGATACAACCTCGCCACCGAACCCGATTACCGCTCGAAAGCTGAGGAATTAACCGCTCGACTGCAGACGTTGCTATCGGACGCGGGTGATGCTGTAAATCTCTCCGCCCCCGACTGGGGTGTACCGGTCATCCCGTCCTGGTAAGCAAGAGTCTAAAAAGAGGTTTGAATCGTGAAAAGACAATTTTATCTTTGGTGTGCCGTCAGCCTGATGGCAATCACACATCTGTCAACAGCACAGTCTGTACCGGGTATCACATCACAACCGGAAAGCATCGTTATGCTCAAAGAACTACAGGAAGGGAAAATATATCAGGATTCAACCCTGAATATGACCCTGATTGCACTTGTGGAACCGTTTGAATTTATTTTTCAGCCACAGAATCCCCGCTCGGTGCGCCGGATTGCGCAGACGGGAGACTATGATATCTGTATCAATGCCTCCTATTTTGACGGGAGTCGTCAGCAGGCGACGCATGTGGGCTGGCTATGGAACAACGGCAGGGCTCTGGCTCCCTTGTCGGATGACAGGCAATTGTCACACGTGGTATCCTATAATACGGTAACTGGACACCTGTCAATGACACCCTGGGTCTTTTTTTCACCCTCCCGGTCGGATTCGATGATCGAATTCCAGACCGGACCGGCTGTAGTGGACAGCAACCAGATTGCATACGAGTCCATCAGAAAATCGATAAATGGTCTCTCTTATCATAAGCGTACCCTGTTGGCAGCCGTGGATCAAACCCGGGTCTATTTTATCACCGTCCGCAATCCGGTTCAATTGGATGATCTGGCGAGAATTTTGTTGAATCTATCGCTGTTCAAAGACAGACGACTGGACGTCGTCAATCTGGATGGTGGTTCCTCGGTCGCGCTTTATGTAAAGACACTGGCAACACTGAACACCAACATCGATGATCAGCTTCCCTTTTTGCTGGCAGTACCCGGTTCAGAACCCTAGAGCGCGTCGACATTTTCGTCTATGTGCTCACCTTTTTCAATACTGTATCAAACCGTTACCCAATAAAAACGAGGACCCTGATGAAACGAGTCGGAGCTCATGTCAGTGCCGCCGGGGGGGTTCAAAATGCGCCCCTCCGGGCCGTGGAGATCGGAGCAACCGCGTTTGCATTGTTTACCAAAAACCAACGTCAGTGGCAGGCCAAACCTCTTCATCCGGACGATATCCAGGCCTTTCGCGACACTATTAAAACCCATGGATTCCCCACAGAATGTATCCTGCCCCATGATAGCTATCTGATCAATCTGGGACATCCGGAGTCCGAGGGGTTGAACAAATCGAGGGAAGCCTTTCTCGACGAAATGCAGAGATGCGAACAGCTGGGCTTGACCCTGCTGAATTTCCATCCCGGAAGTCATCTGGGAGAGACAAGTGAAAGCGCGTGTCTAAAGACCGTGGCAGAGTCCATCAACTACGCACTGGACAAAACCAGAGGCGTCACTGCTGTTATTGAAAATACCGCAGGACAGGGTCACACGATCGGGTACCGATTCGAGCATCTTCGGGAGATCATCGATCAGGTGGAAGACCAGAGCCGTGTCGCAGTCTGTATCGATACCTGTCATACCTTTGCTGCCGGGTACGACATCCGTACGGCAGACACCTATGCGGAGACGATGAAGCGTCTTGACCAGATCGTGGGACTGAGCAACCTGAAAGGTATCCATCTTAACGATGCGAAAAAAGAACTGGGAAGCCGTGTTGACCGGCATGATAGTCTGGGAGATGGCCTGCTGGGCCTGGAGACCTTTCGTATGATCATGACGGACAGACGACTGGATTCCGTCCCGATCATCCTGGAAACGCCCAATCCGGAACGCTGGCCCGAAGAAATTAAACTGCTGCAGCAGATGAACAAGAGCTGATTCTTTTACACGACCGGAGGAAACATGACCGAATCTTTTGGCATCCAGTTTGAAAAAGATCCAGACAATCCCATCATACCCCGGCAACCGGGCACGTTTCGTTCCGTGCACGTGGCCAATCCCGATATCATCAGATTCAGGGATACCTATTGGCTTTATTTTCGGGGTCAGGGGGAATCCGGACACGATCAAATGGGAGGGGCCTGGATTCATCCGGAACAATTCGATGGTAAAACCTGGAATGTTTTATCACATAATCCCATCCTCGAGACCGATCCGGATCCGAAGGCATTCGATTCCGACCATATACTGGATCCGGCTGCCATTGTGGTAGACGATCGCGTCTATCTCTATTATACGGCACATCAGAAGGGCTGGAAAACATCGGGCAAACCCTCAACCACCGCTCTGGCCATCTCCGACGATGGCAAAACATTCACCAAAGTCCAATCCAGTCCCGTCGCCACTGGCACCTCACCGGAAATTGTCTATCATGACAATCGCTATCACCTGTTTGTCCAGCGATTGACACCAGAGGGATTCTTTACCATCCACCGGTGCACCAGCAAAGATGGTCTCGAGTTTCCCGAGGACGAGCAAACCGTCGTGTTCGAACCCTCTTACGGAGCAGAGGCGTTTGACCGGTTCAGCATTTCGACGGTTCGGATCTGGAAAGAAGACGACTATTTTTACATGACATATGGGGGATGCGATCGCTATTACGATTATCCCGTGGGCATCGGACTGGCTCGCTCCGAGGATCTGCTCCACTGGGAACGTTATCCTCGCAATCCAATCCTGTGGCGAGGGCAGCCCGGTTCCTGGGACGAAGGGGCATTGTGGTTTGCCACCGTGCTCAAGCATGAGGGGTGTTATTACATGTGGTACGAGGGGACCGGTACCGGACTTGGAATCACAACACCCAAAGCCCGGGAAGCATCCCGGAAATGCAGACAGGAGGATTATGGCGCTTATGCCATCCATTCTTTTTCACAAATCGGACTGGCCACGTTTTCCGGAAACCTAACGCGTTGGTCGTAACGACATGTATGAACCCTATCCACATCGATTCCGTGTTCACCTGTTTGCAGGTGTATTGCTCCTGGCAGGCGGAATCATCCTGAAAGCTTTCGGCATCGTTCCCTGGACGACGCCTCTAAACTGGACACCGTCCCTCTCCATTCTCAGATGGGGACTGCTGGTCCTTTTACCGGTGCTCTATATTAAAGTCACGCGGCTCGTTCATAGCCGTGAATCCATAATCATAGCCCTCGGCGTCCTTGCCAGTCTTACGGGACTGCTCCTGCAGACGCTCGTGTTCACGCGATTGTTTCCGGCGCCGTCAGCGTTTCCACGCCAGGCCCTCTGCCTTATGACAGATATGGCTCTCTATGTTGCCCTGTTGCTGGCCACTCTGCAAACCGACCGCAAACTAGCGATATCTTCCCGCCGGACCTGGATATGGGGGGCTCCACCACTGGTGGTTGTGACCGTTATACTCGGCAGTATGGTGCTCACGGTGATTGTCTTTCCTCAAAGCCTGGTTGTCGACAGGCAACCCCATGTCCTCCAGGCACTGCTCGGGATCGATCTCGCCATTGCGGGTCTTGCCATGGTGATCCGAATGGTTCAATATATTCGTAATCATATATCCATCGGTCTGGGAGTCGCCGCAGCTCTGCTCTGTTTAATTGCTCATTCCCTGTATCGGTTTCCCGACCTGTCATCCGTCGCCGGAGAGCCGCAAGACCATTTGCTGTTCCAGGTGGCCGGGCTCGCGTTGTTGGCATGGCTGCCCTTCGAAGAACACATCCGCTTTATACGTCCCGAGATCCAGGCCCGCAGAGAACTGGAGTCACGTCTGTTTGATGCAGAACAGGAACTCAGACAACACCGGAGTTGGGTCAACAGCCATACCCTCGGTATCATAGATATCGACAGACAGGGCATGATCCACTTTATCAATGCCGGAACAAAACACCTTTTCGCTCCTGACTCCGTTCAATCCGGGAATCTTTTGGAGCGGTTCATCTCCCCATCCGACACCGACAAATGGAAGTCAGCACAGGAACAATGGCGGACCGGCAAACAAACGCTTTTGGAACTGATAGTAAAGGGTCATAAAGCAGAGCATCCTGTATTGATTCTGGCTATCCCGAGACTGGAACAGGGAAATCGCTATTCCGGGTGTCGTCTCTTTGTAATGGACCGATCCAGATCGGCCCTGAGGGAATCCCGACAACATGACCACATCGACACCCTGGAGAATCAACTGAAAGAGCTTCACCAGACATTGGAAACGCGCACATGGGACCTTGAATCCCTGCAAAACAGATTCCGAACATGTTCCGACACCCTGTCCGAACTGATTTTGATCTTTGACCTCTCGGGTCAGTGTACGTTTATCAACCGGGCCGCACGCGATCGATTGGGGTATTCACCAGAGACGCTGACACCCGACACTCTGCCCG
>CAYPUH010000060.1:3240-17283 GCA_964413725.1 uncultured Cytophagia bacterium | reverse complement strand
AACCGGACACCAGTGATATTTTACATATAATTAAAAATCTTGTCCAACCTAAAATGAGTTTAATCGATACGCAAAAAAGTAAACCCTGCTATATGCATATTTATGTTACACAAGTATTTTTTTTAAGACACATCGCAATAATGGATTGCTTATAAATAATATTTTACAACTATAAACAACTATTTTTTGGCTTCTCGTGCAAATATTGTGCCATTTATACCCAATAAAAAAAAAGGGAGGGGGGTTAATAGGGTTGTACGAAGCTATCTCCATAACAATCGCTATAATAAGCTTGTAAATCACCCAAAAACAGGCTGTAAAACGCAACTGACAGGAAATTTATTTTGCTGGAATTAAAAAATCGAGAAAACATCCCTGTAAAAAGTCAGCTACCCAGCCATTTCACCATTCACCCGGCCATTTCACCATTTTCAGCGCGCCAAGCAAGCATCCGACACTCATATCTTCTTTCTTGATGGTATTCCTCAACCAGTCTCTTTTAATCAAAAAAAAATATCGAAACAGGTTGCGAGGTGTCCGGTCGTTCGACCGGACACTAGTGTTGTGGTTTGATTTATTCTCTGAATAACTCGGCTTTTTTTAGGTCCTGTAAACGCTGATTTGGAAATGGTGATCATATATTAAGTCCTTGCATATCCTCTTTAAAATTGTTATAATAATAGACGTTCTTGAAACAATGTCATCAATAGAGGTGCTCGCATCAAGAGTAGGCGTGCTGGAAAAGGGCTGGCTTTATCAGACAGCGCGACCGAAAGGGGTGTGGGCCGAAACAGTGTCTCTTCCCGCCAGTGAGACCTGTTGGGCCGGATCGGAAAGACCATCCGGACTGTCACGGAAGGAGTGCCGTGGAGCGCTATTGACCCGTTCAAAGAGTTACGAACAGTCGATTATGTCCGCCTACGGGAATGATCGACTTTTTTTTATCTCTCGATCCCCCCGGCTCTGCCTCTTCGTCATATCCTTCCTGAAATTTTTGGGTTCCTATGTTATCTCTACTCGAATCACTCATATCGATATCTTCGATCACCGCTGAGGAGGCCGGCCTGGCATTGGCGTTGGAGCGGTTGCTTGCTGCGCGCGGCTATCGTGTCCATCGTCAACAGGTCTCTCACGATCGCTTCAACGTCCTTGCGGTCACCCATCAATCTCCCGAGGTGTTGCTGTGTACTCATATGGATACGGTTCCTCCGTTTGAAGCGTTCAAACAAAAAGAGGGCTGGATATGGGGTCGCGGATCCTGTGATGCCAAGGGGTCGATGGCGGCCATGATCACGGCTGCGGATGCGCTCCGCGCGGCAGATGAGCACCGGTTCGGGCTTTTGTTTGTGGTGGGCGAAGAATACGACTCCGACGGGGCCCGTGTTGCTGCAAAGACCGCTCCGGGATCCCATTCGGTGATACTGGGAGAGCCAACAGACAACCGGCTGGCAGTGGCACAAAAGGGCAGTCTTGTGTTCCGGATGACCGGCCAAGGGGATGGCGGTCATTCCGCCGGCTGCGGTGATTCCGCCCTTCATCATCTCATCCGGCAGGCAGAACAGTTGCTCGCAACAGAGTGGGGACAGGATCCCCTGCTGGGAGCCACGACACTGAATCTCGGCACCCTCGAGGGAGGAGAGGCGGTGAATGTGATCGCTTCCACGGCTGAGCTGAAAGGAATATTTCGTCTCGCTGAACCGCCTGAACCGGTCCGGGACAAGCTGTTATCCATGGCCAGCGAACATGTCTCTGTCGAGATATTGTCTGTCAGCGACCCGCAACGGTTCGGTTCCGTAGAGGGTTTCGATACCACTGTGGTCGGCTTTGGCTCCGATGCCCACTGGCTGCGTCCCTTGGGACAGGTCTATCTTGTGGGACCGGGTTCGATTCGTTATGCACACCGGTCCGGTGAGCGCATTCAGATCCGGCAGCTTGAAGAGGCGGTGGCGGTGTATCGCCGGCTGGTGGTGCGGTTGATACGTTAAAGGTGCGACGCACCTGGGTATGCTGTGCAGGAGGTGCGACGCACCTTGTTTTTGAGCTGCGAGGGGAGTGAAAAGAGAGTCTGGTGTTCGATTCTCAGGTGCGTCGCACCTGGGTAATAAAAGGAGGACAAGCATACATGTTGGTCATGAAATTCGGAGGATCATCGATAAAGGATGCTGAATCCATCCGACGGGTGGGTGAGATTATCAGAGGGAGGACCACAGAACCGTTGTGTGTGGTCTTTTCAGCTGTGGGTGAAACGACCGATGACCTGAAGGAGATCGGATTGTTATCGGCCCGGCGCGACCGGAGAGGTGCGTACAATGGTATTCTTGAAATTCTGTCCCGGTTTCGGAAACTATGTGTCGAATTCAATATCAACGAGACGATCCGACAGCGACTCATCTCCGAGCTGGAAAGCGATCTCAAAACCATCAGTGAAGAGATCCACAAAGCCGGCCATATTCCCAAACATGTCTCCGATGCCTTGATGTCCCTGGGGGAAACGGCAACGGTGGCGTTGATGAGTGCCGTGCTCGATGCGCAGGGACTATCGAGTCGGTCGGCGGATGCCCGCCAGATCATCCGCACCGATTCCAATTTTGGACAGGCCGCGGTCAATCTGGATGAAACGCGGGAGCGAGTTGAAAAACAGCTGTCTCCGGTGTTGAAAGACCATATCGCCGTGATTCAGGGCTTTATGGGAGCGGACACGATGAACCGGACCACCACCCTCGGTCGGGGTGGATCCGATTATTCCGCCACTCTGCTGGGCTCCCTTTTGGATGCCGACCGGGTGGAAATCTGGTCGGATGTGGATGGTATTCTCACCGCCGATCCCACCATGGTCCCTGACGCCCGTCGCATTCGCTATATGAGCCTCCATGAGGCCTCGGAGCTGGCCTATTTTGGTGCCAAGGTGATGCATCCCGCGTCGCTGCTTCCCGCATTGCGCAAAAATATTCCCGTGGACGTGCTCAATTCCACCAATCCCTCCTATGCCGGCACACGGATCGGCACCAAAAAACAGACGCCGCAACTGCACGGCTGCCCAGTGAAATCCATCGCCTACAAGGAGGGGATTACCGTCATCAAGGTGACGTCCACCCGCATGCTCATGGCGCATGGATTCATGGCCTCGATCTTTGAGATCTTTGATCGCTTCAAGACGCCCGTGGATCTGATCTCTACCTCCGAGGTCAGTGTCTCGATCACGGTGGATCAGAGCGATCATCTTCAAGATATCTTTCGGGAATTGTCGCGTGTGGCCCGGGTCGATGTGCTCGGGGACAAGGCTATCGTCTGTCTGGTGGGAGATGACCTGAACAAACATCGCGGTATTCCGGGACAGGTCTTTTCCATCCTGCAGGATATCACCATCGATCAGATATCCCAGGGTGCGTCCGAGATCAATATCAGTTTCGTGATCGACGAGGGGGATATCGAAACCGTGGTCTCCCGGCTTCACAACAGTTTTTTTCAGGGACATCTCGATCCGACGATTTTTGATCCTGTAACCATTGAATCCATAGAGGAGGAGTGATCCTATGAAACTCATCTTAATTGGGACCGGACGAATGGGAAACGCCATCGAATCGGTGGCCCGACAACGTGGTCATGACATCAGTGCCCGGTTCGATATTGACTCCCCGCTCGAAACCGATTCCGAACTGGGTGGGGGAGAGGTGATGATCGATTTCACCACTGCCGATCAGGCGATGCGGCATATGCGCATTGCGGCCGGTAACCACATTCCCATTGTACAGGGCACCACCGGATGGGAGGTAAACACGGCAGAACTGGAGCGTCTCCCATCCCTGAGTTGTGTGATCAGCCCCAATTTTTCCCCCGGTGTCTATCTGTTTAAAAAGATGGCCGGAATCGCCGCTTCTTTGCTGCGGAACGTGTCGGACTATGATCCCTATATTCGCGAAATGCACCATCGCGGCAAAGCCGACAGTCCCAGCGGTACCGCACGTTGGTTGAGTCAGACGATCCTGAACGAGTGGCCGGGGATGACCGGAGCCGTGGAGGGACATCCCGAGGGCCGCGTGCCGAAAGACAAACTTCATGTGACGTCGATTCGGTCCGGACGCATTCCGGGAGAACATGAGGTGGGCTTTGATTCCAGTTACGATACCCTCACCATGATTCACCGTGCTCACGGACGCGAGGGATTTGCCTATGGTGCCGTGAGAGCCGCTGAATGGATCGTGGGAAAAACCGGTATCTATACCATGGATGATCTGATGGCAGATCTGACTGCAGAGGACACCCCGGATCCCGCCTGACAGGCAGACGGGATTCATTGAACCGAAACATTATATAAAGGAGAAATCATGTCAAAACAGGATTTTCGCGGTGTGAGTGTCGCAATGGTCACACCGTTTACAGCAGAGGGAAATATCGATGTCAATACGTTGAACACGTTGGTGGACTGGCACATTGAACAGGGAACCGATGTGATTCTGGCGGCAGGAACCACCGGTGAGAGCGCCACGCTTTCACACGAGGAACATCACGAGTTGATGGAACGGGTGGTTCAACAGGTTGGCGGACGCATCCCGGTCCTGTGCGGTGCCGGCAGCAACTCGACACAGGAGGCGATTTCACTGAGCCGATATGCCGAAAAGGCGGGCGGAAGCGCTATCCTGTCGGTGTGTCCTTATTACAACAAACCGACACAGGAGGGGTTGTTTCAGCACTTTACCGCTATCGCGGATTCGGTGGCTCTTCCCGTGATCCTGTACAATGTGCCGGGACGGACAGGCAGTAACCTGGCTGCGGAAACCACGCTGCGACTGGCCGAGCACCCGAATATCATCGGTGTCAAGGAAGCCAGCGGTGATCTGGATCAGATTATGACCATCCTGCACCATCGTCCGGCCGATTTTGTCGTGCTGTCCGGTGATGACGCGCTGACAGTGCCCATGATCGCCCTGGGCGGAGATGGTGTGATTTCTGTAGCAGCCAATGAGGTACCTGCCTGGATGCGTGAAATGGTTCACCTGGCATTGTCGGGTCAGATTCAGGACGCCCGGGAGTGGCACTATCGGCTTCTGCCGCTGATGAAAGCCAATTTCGTCGAGACCAATCCCATGCCGGTCAAGACGGCCATGGGGATGATGGGCCTTCTCGAGTCTCATTTCCGTTCTCCCATGGTGGACATGCAGCCGACCTTTAAGAACCTGTTAAAGGGCGTCCTGGAGGATCTGAATCTGTTGCCCGCAGGAGGTGAATGATGGAGAACATGGCCCGAGAGATTGAGCAGCTCTATGAACAGCAGGATGTTGACTGGAGTCAGGCCGAGCCCCTGTTTCAGCGATTTCTGTCCGCCCTGGAGAGCGGAGAGATCCGTGCGGCGGAAAAAGAGGGGGACACCTGGGTGGTACGGGATTGGGTGAAAAAGGGAATCCTACTGGGATTTCGTCACGGGACGCTCGTCGACATGTCGGTCGAAAATCGATTTCCGTTCTGGGACAAGTCGACGTTCCCGGTCCGCATGTTTTCAGAGACCGATCAGGTTCGTCTGGTTCCCGGCGGCTCCTCTGTTCGTCGGGGTGCGTTTGTGAGTCCCGGCGTGGTGGTGATGCCGCCCGCCTATATCAACACCGGCGCGTTCGTGGGTCGCGACACGATGGTGGACAGTCATGCGCTGGTGGGATCGTGCGCCCAGATCGGCGCCCGCGTGCATCTCAGCGCGGCGGCTCAGATCGGAGGCGTACTCGAACCCGTTTCGGCCGTGCCGGTGGTCATCGAAGACAATGTGCTGGTCGGAGGCAATGCCGGCATCTATGAAGGCACCATCGTCGGGCACGATGCGGTGATCGGTGCCGGGACGGTGCTCACCCGGTCGATACCGGTCTATGATATGGTCCATGAGACCCTGTTAAAGGGGTCGGAAACGTCTCCGCTGCGCATCCCGCCCCGCGCGGTGGTGGTACCCGGCAGCCGCGGTATCGCCAACAGTGAGTTCGGCCGGAAACATGCCCTCTCCGTCTCCTGCGCACTCGTGATCAAATACCGCGATGAACGCTCGGATCGCCGGACCGCCCTTGAAGACGCCCTGAGAGCACAAAACGGATGAAAAAAGGGTTGATCCGATGGGTCGGGTACACTATATTCAATATGGAATAGAGTTATGAACCGCTACCCGATCGATCGAGGTCTCCCATGCCCGCCAAAACACAACAAAAACCGTCTCTGTATCCGGATCTGCGCATCGGCATGCTCATGGTGGCGGGATCCACAGTCTTTTTTGGATGGCGGTTGATCCGCATCGCGCTTCCTCCTTGGCAAACGGTCGCGAGTCTGCTGATCTGGGTGGTCTTTCTTTCTCTTTTTATTCTGCAGTTCAACCCCGGTCTGAACAAACGATTCCGTACCGCCCTGCAGGGACGGGATATGCGTCTCGTGCTGTCCGGATTTATCCTGGGCAGCCTGATTTTGGGACTGCTGGCTGTGATGGTGACGGGTCAGGGCTCCCAGCGTGCCGCTCAGGAATTGCTCATCCTGACAGCCTTGCCATTGATTTTTGCAGCTCTGCTGACGCGCAAAGAACCCCGCTTTCATGTGTTCGATGTTCTTATTCTGGTGGTGTTGTGGCTTCCTGTGGCTCTGGGACGCGTCGCACCTGCCGCACTGCCACCGGTTCAGGGCCAGGTCAGTATTATCTATTTATATGTCTCCGTTCTGATGATCACCATCTATCGCGTTCTGCGCCCCCTGCCCGACATGGGACTTACTTTTAGATGGCGTGATCGTGACTGGCGGTCCGCTTTGCACCATGCTATGCTGGCCATATTGGCACTGGTCAGCATCGGCCTGCTGACCGGCTGGCTCACCTTTGCCTCATATCTGCCGCCTTTGGGACAGTTGCTCTATCGTTTTGTCTTTATCGGTGTGGTGGTCGCCTTGCCCGAGGAACTGGTGTTTCGGGGTGTCTTACAAAATATGTTACAGAAACGGTTTGCATCCCGATGGTTGCCATTGGTGATAACCTCCATCCTCTATGGCGTACTGCATCTCTTCCAGGCCTGGCCCGTCACTCCGGGTCTGATACCCGACGCCGATGCGTCTGTCGCCCACTTTGTCATGGCAACGGTGGCATCGGTGTTCTACGGATGGACCTTTTTACAGACCCGGCGCGTCACCTCTGCCGCTCTTACGCATACACTGGTAGCCTGGTTTTTTACGGTCTTTTTTCTGTCATCCTGAATCGCTGGCTGTCGATTCAGAACTCTTGACCACGCAACCCTCCCTCGTCTGGCATCCCGCCGGCTGTGCCGGTATCCTGTTGGCCATCCTGTATTGCTGTCCACTGAATCCGGATCAGAGCGGTCATACCGGATCGCTTTCGTTTCCCCCGTGTGACATTCAGACACCGGAGGAATGAGCGGCAGGATGCAAAGTGACCGATTATGATATGTGTTGTGCGTTCAAAACCGTTTCAAGGGGTAAAATCATGTTTGTACGTGTGCTGCTCGTGGACGATGATCCCACCTTTTTGCTGTATCTCAAACAGATGATGAAATCCCTGGGTCATGAGGTGGTGGGCACCGCCGGCAGTGGTGCCGAAGCCCTGTCCGCACTGGATTTACACCCCGATCTGATCCTCATGGACGTCTCCCTGGATGGGGAATGGGATGGAATCGAAACCGTCAAGCATATCCTGGAGCGAAGGGATGTGCCCGTGGTCTATATCTCGGGTCGTGAGGATGAAGAAACACTGGAACGCGCCCGGGAGACCGCTCCCATTACCTATATTCTGAAGCCGGTGGACCGGCGCTCCCTCGCCATCACCATCGGCTTCGCGTTGCACAATCATCAGCTCCGACAAGAGCTGCAACAACAGAAAAAGTGGTTGCATACCACCCTGAACAGCATCGAGGATGGCGTGCTGGCCACAGATCCGGACGGTGTGATCAATTTTGTCAGTCCGGTTGCTGCCCGACTGCTGGGATGCCGGGAAACCGATATCTTTGGTGCCACCCTGGTGGATGCGGTTACTGCCTATGATGTGTACACCGGCGAGAAAATCGATCTCTCCGCGACGCTGATGCCTGCTGATGGATCGTCTGCAGCGGTTCGGCAAGAAATGCTCCTGGACACGGGGCAGCAAACACCCATCGAAGTGGAGATGACCGTTTCTTCGCTAGAGTCTGATGACAAGATGCTCAAAGGACAGGTTTTGGTCCTGCGGGATATTCACGAACGGGTCCGTGTCGGTCGTGAGCTGATGATCAAAAACCACGCCATCGAGTCCGCCCTCGACGGGTTTGTGATGACCGATGCCGAGGGCCGGATTACCTATGCCAATAACCAGGTCCTGAATCTGTTGCGCTATGACAAAAACGAGATCCTGGGTAAACAGGTGGACGATATCTGGACGTCTCGGGAGGAGGGCGATGAGATCCGGGACTTGCTGAACGCAGGAGAGTCGACGAAAACCGAGATCCGAATTCGCCGCCAGGACGGCTCGACGTTTTATGGCCTGGTCTCTGCCAGTCCGGTGACCGGCGAATGGGGAGAGTTTCTCTGCCACTGGTATTCCATCAGCAATATCAGCAGCTGGGTGCAGATACAAGTTAGCGAATCGGATGAACGGGGACGCTTTGGCATTGTGGGTCGTTCCGTCGCCATGCGAAGAATTTACGATCTCATCGAAACGCTGGGGCGGGTTAACCTGGCGGTTTTGATTCAAGGCGAAAGCGGCACCGGCAAGGAACTGGTGGCGCGGGCTATTCATCAGTATGGACAGCGCAGTGGCGGGCCCTTTATCGCGGTAAACTGTGGCGCTATACCGGAAACACTTGTCGAATCCGAGTTGTTTGGCCATGTCAAGGGTGCGTTTACTGGTGCGGACCGCGACCGTAAAGGCCGGTTTGAACTTGCCCACGGCGGTACCCTGTTTCTGGATGAAATCGGAGAACTGCCTTTGCCGTCGCAGGTGAAATTGCTGCGGGCCCTTCAGGAGGGCAGCTTTGAACCGGTGGGTGGGGAGAAAACCCGGCATGTGGATGTACGGGTGATCAGTGCCAGCAACCGGGATCTGGATCAGGAGATCGCAGACGGGCGGTTTCGGCAGGACCTCTATTACCGGCTCGCCGTAATGCCGGTGGTGCTGAACCCCTTGCGCGAACGCTCGTCGGATATTCGCGATCTCGTATTTTATAACCTGCGAAAACTCGATACCAGCCTCAGCGTATCAAAATCCTGCATGGACGCTCTGTTGCGATACCCCTGGCCCGGTAATGTAAGAGAACTGGAAAATACCCTGCAGCACGCTGTGGTGATATGCGATGGTCCTGTTCTGCTGCCAAAACATCTGCCCGATACCGTGATTCAGACACTCGAAGGCGCCGGCATTCCCATCAAGCGGCATCGTCGCCGCAAACTCGATGCGGAGAGTGTCCGCCAGGCACTGAAACGCAACAACCACAACAAACGCCGTGCCGCACAGGACCTCGGTGTCTCTCGTTCCACTCTCTATCGCTTTTTCGAGGCCCATGCCACCCTGTTTGAACGATATGGGACATCTTAAATGGGACACTTGATGCCGTGGCGGGTTGTCGATCCGATACGCCAGCGGTCCGGGATCCCTGCATGAAACGATGTTGGTTGGAGTGGTTAATAAACAATGAGATAAACCATTTTTGCCAGCAAACATTGTCCCCCCCCCTGTGTGTCATAATCCCAGCCGATCTTCTCTGTTTTTTTTACCCCCTTTTATAACGATTTTGTGTCAGTGTTGCATTTAACACTGTGAATTGGGACACTTTGCAATGTGTTGAGTTGATGGTGTAATGATATGATAATAATGCAATTAAGTCTTATTTAGATTTCTGGCACAGTAGTTGATGATGAGCGGGCAAGAGCGAGGAAGACAGGAGGCGGCCCGGACCCAGAGGATCCGGGCCGGTCTCTTGTACTGGCTTTACCAACTGGTGTTGATACACTGGAAAAGACAATTCAAAACGAATGGGGAACAGAAAGAGGAGAGAAAACAATGAAACGATTTGTCGGTTTTACTATGGCTTTGATGTTGATCGCAGGTCTAACCGGAACGGCCATGGCCGCCTCATCAACATCCGAAGTGACCGTGGTAGTTGAAGGCATAGACCTGCTTTACGTGTCCGATGGTGGGACGATCACCCTGAATTCTGATGATGTGGATTGGGATGACATCAAGGCTGGTACCAGCACCGAGGATCTGGTCGGTGAAGATTCCGATGCAACCGCCAGGTTGTACTTTATGCACAACAGCGGTACCAAAAAGATCGATGCTCAGGTGACGACTACTCCGGCTAGCGACAATTCCATCACGTTGACGGTTGCTGTCGATGGTGCTGAAAGTACCGGTGCTCAGACCCTCTACAGCGATGGCAGTGAAGAGGCTGCTCAAGATGTCTTGACCGGCATCGACCCTGGTTTGATATTTGGAAGGACCGTGACGTATTCTGCCAA
Source organism: uncultured Cytophagia bacterium (assembly GCA_964413725.1). Classification (GTDB taxonomy): domain Bacteria; phylum Zhuqueibacterota; class Zhuqueibacteria; order Residuimicrobiales; family Oceaniaggregativiventaceae; genus CAYPUH01. Next base: position 6,831 of record CAYPUH010000060.1, on the reverse strand, counting down.
AGCCACATCTGCCGGCACCGCTCCCGCCACTTATGACTTTGTCGTTACCTTTACCAGCGTGGACGAATAAGTCCCCTTGAAACTGCAGGGACGGATCGGCAGGTGGATGGGGAAGGACAAGGTAAGCAGGCCCCCAGGGGAGGCCTGCTTTTTTTTTTTAAGGAAAACACCATGCTCAAATCGATCAAAATAATGATAATCGCTGCCTTGCTCTGGGGGAGTCGTCCTGCCGTGCATGCTGAAGTGAATGTCAGGGGCGATTGGCAGGTGCAGATAAAAGTGACCGCATGGGAGGACGGCGTTCAAGAGTTGACACCAGAGGTTGTCGAAAGTGATCCGTCACAAATCCGATTGTCCATTAACTGGTTTGCCAATCTCAACCCCCGATATGAGGTGGATATCACCCGAATGGATGGTCAGTGGCACCCGGATCTGCAGCTGAATCTACGCCGAACCGGGGAGGGCAATGGCCAACCATGGGCCTGGCTCTCCGGTGGAACCATCTATCAGGTGGTGACCGATCAACCACGTACCTTTTTCACCGGGCAAGGGCTACGCAATAATATTCCGGTACAGCTCAAACTGGAAACACTGGCATGGCCTGTGCCGTCCGGCTATTACGATACAACACTCTATTTCACTATTACGGGAAACTGAATCATGAAGCGCACAGGTTTGACACTCGCATTGATTGCCCTCGTCGTATCCACAGCGTGGGCGAAGATTAACGTCGTTTCCGGTCTGGTTCAGGAGACGGCGCTTCAAGCCGGGGGGATATACCGCGGCACCGTCGAGATCAAAAACAGTGGTGACACCGTCGATGATGTGATCGTTTATCAGACAGATTATCGCTTTACATCCGATGGCCGGAATTATTACGGCGATCCGGCGGAGAATCCCCGTTCCAACGCCGCCTGGCTCACCTTCTCTCCCCGACAGTTGACCATCCAGCCGGGAGCCACAGGCACGGTCTACTATACCGTTACCGTGCCCCATGATACAGCTCTTTCCGGCACCTATTGGAGCATGTTGATGGTCGAAGAGGCGCCAAAATCCCGATCCGAACAGAAACAGAACGGCATCTTTGTGCAGATGAAAATGCGATATGGTGTTCAGATTATCAGCCATCTGGGGACCAGTGGCCATCGCGATATCGAGTTTCTCGACGCCCGTTTGCTTCAGGAACAGGACAAACAGGTGTTTCAGCTGGATGTGCGCAACGCCGGCAACCGGTCTTTTCGTCCGGATATTCAAACACAGGTGTTTGGCACCAATGGCGATCGGGTGGTGACTATGAAGGGCGAAAGCAAGCGTCTGTTACCCGAAACCTCTGCGCGTTTTCAGTTCGACCTGTCGGAACTCACCCCGGATGATTATGAGGCATTGGTGATTGTCGACTGTGGTGATGCCGATGTGTTCGGAGCCCGCTATTCACTGATATTGGAGCCATGAATCGACTTGAAACCACATTGATCGCCGGTGTTCTGATCCTTGGATTCCTTTGCAATCAGAACAGCGAGGCGGTTACGATTTCGACATCGGATACACTCTGTGCAGATCCCGGCACGGTCGCAACCTGGTCTGTCATGGTCGGCCGGGAACCCGGCGATCCGGACTCGGTGCGTCTCGTTCGCCACTTTCCGGCGGGCTGGACAGCAGTGGGAAGTCAAACCGGGGTCACCTTGCCTGAATCCGGCCGGTCGCTGTTGCTGGAGGCCATCCGGATTCCGGCTGTCGCAGCTGCCGATGAATACGGTATGAGCCTTGAAGCGAGTGATGCGAAAACCGGAACCCTGCTTGCACACTATACCTGGACCCTTTGCGTTAAGAAAAAAAGAGCCATGCGGCTGACACCCCTGACCCGCGACAGACTGCTGGTGGCGGGCACTCGGGATACGCTTCGCTTTCTTTGTCATAACGATGGGAACAGTAGCGAGTCTCTCCGGGTGCACGTTCGTGCGCTGGAACGGGTTTCTGCGAAACCGGATCCCGATCACCTCTCTCTCGCGGCCGGAGAGTCAGCCGAGATTCGGGTGCCCGTGCATTGTGATGCCGATCTGAATCATAAACAGCGACGCGTTCTCCATCTGCTCCTCCGGTCTACACCCAATGATTCCGTTCTGGCACAGTCCCAGGCCGTTGTCCGCATGTTGCCTCGCGTTTCGGGTGTGGACCGACCGTATCACACGCTGGACGGCACCGCCGGAGCGGCAATACTTCCCTCTTCCAGAGGTATGGGCCTTCAGGCTGATATCCATCTCCGCGGACATCTGGACGAACGGGACTCGCGGTATTTGAACATACATCTGCGGGGTCCTGACCGCTACGACTCCTCTCTGTATGGTCGACGGGAACGCTATGCGATTCATTATAGTTCGCCACAATCCGATATCTTTATCGGTGACCGCAGTTATTCCCTCTCCCGTTTGACGGAATCCTATCTCTATGGCAGGGGGATGGAGGTCTCCCGCCGGATTGGCGATCATCGGGTGGGCTCGTTCGTGCAAAAAACGATCTGGTACAACCAGCCGCAACAGACCTGGGCCGGATATTGGCGGCTGCAACAGGATTCCATGGCCGTGGGGGGACATCTCATGCATATCCAACAGGGAGACCGTCCGGGCGATTTGCTCGGCGTCGAGGGTCGGTTTATGTGGCTGGGAATGTGGCTTGGCGGCGAATGGGTGAACGGCTTGCTCGACAGCCGCGATGAACAGGGATGGCGTGTCAAACTCGACGGCTCCTGGAACCGACTAAAGCTCCACATGGAAACCCTGCAAACGTCGAAACACTATCCTGGACAGTACCAGAATGCCCGTGTGAGTCATGCGGGGTTCCGGATGCCGGTTTCAAAACGGTTTACACTCTACGGACGCTATCGACTCGACCGAAGAAATTTCTATCTCGATCCCCGTACGCTTCAGGCCCCCGATACCGAGCTGGCGCGCTTGAGCGTACAGTGGACCCTCGCTCACCACGATTTTCTGAGGGTGGAAACGCAGAGTCTTGAACGAATCGACAGGATGCCTGTCAAACAATTCAATAATGTGCGACGCACCCTTCAGATATACTATTCTCATCATCATCCCTTGTGGTCGATGCAGGCGCAAGTGGAAGCAGGTCAACTGACCAATCGGTTACGGGATCTCGAGGGAGGGTTTTATCGCACTCGTCTCAGTACCGGTTTCACACCCCGGCGTCATTACTCCCTGCATGCCTATGTGGATTACAATACCGCCAACGAGCTCAGTTCGAACACGCTGGACAATCTGATGACTGGCCTTCAGGCGGAATGGACACCTCGTCCCGGGACCTGGCTCCGATTCTCCTGGCAGAATCAGTTTCAGCTTGTCGATTACTATCAGCAACGCAATCTGTTTGAACTGGACGCGGCCTATCGGTTTTCCAACGATCACCAGGTTCTCCTGCGACTGCGACGATCCCTTGAACCCTTTTCCATCAAAGAATGGGAAACGGTCGCCATGTTAAAATATTCCCTTCCCCTGAGCGTGCCGCTGCGTCGCAGGCAATCCATCGGCAGGATTCAGGGCTGCATACGCGATATCGAAACGGGCCAGCCGGTGGCCAGCG
>CAYPUH010000060.1:0-3230 GCA_964413725.1 uncultured Cytophagia bacterium | reverse complement strand
ATTCTGACGCTGCTCGGCAAGGTGGCTGTTACCGATAAAAACGGCTGTTATACATTTGTCCAGCTCGAGCCCGGATTCTATACCCTTCAGGTGGACCGGCACAGCCTGCCGGACAACCGGGTGGCGGTTTCCGATAAGGCAATGCCCGTGCAGGTACGGGGTGGCGAGACAATGACAATCAATTACACGCTCGCGCAGGCCGCGTCTGTATCCGGGTCGCTGCTTCTGGATGTGTCCGCAGAAAAATATGCCAACCTGGAACACCCCCCATCCGCACAAGAGCAAGGTGAACAGACCCTTCAGGGCGCTTCGGGGGTTTATCTGGAGCTCTGTCATGGCACCGAACTGCACCGGGCGGTTACCGATGCACGGGGCGAATTTCAGTTCAATGGCCTGGCCCCCGGGACCTGGATCCTCACCGTGCGCCATGCCGATCTGCCCGAGGGATACCAACTGGACTCTGAATCGTTGGACCTCACCCTCGAACCGGGTGAACAGTCCTCTCTGGATCTCACCGCCCACCCGCCCAAACGAACCATCCGCTGGAAAGAGACGGGAACGAGTTCATTGATCGGCGGTAAAGAGTAATCATTTTGCCGGTTTCCACTTTTTTTTTTTTTATTGCCTTTGCTGCTGATGTTGCTATTTTAACAGTAGAGGCTTGTCTGGATCAGCCCCCACAGGTTTGTTCAGGGGGCGCGATGAATCAACGAAACCCCTTGCCACTGTCTGCGACGACGTTCCGGATATTCCGACTCTGTTTCCTGCCATCTCTGCCCCCAATCCTGCTCAAACTCTAATCCTGTGCCCACGACCTGTAGACAACCCTGCTCTGCCACATGGATAGCCAAAGTGTATGATATCGGAATCGCTATGTCAGGCACCTTCTGTATCTCCTTTTGTCCACCGTCCGGGGGCGGCCAGGCACATGCTGCGGTTTCCGACAATGCCCGTATCATCTCTCTGGATCTCCAGATACGCTGAATGTATGAGGCGCTGATCCGGATGCAAGATTCCGTTTTCAGTCCTGCGAACAAACGTGTATTGTGTCACTCTATGGAGGGTACCATGATTACTATGCACGATTCCAATATCCTTCAGCGACAGGTGTTGAGGTGTCAAAAGCCGGCGGTGGTTCTGTTTACCGCCAGCTGGAGTGGAACGGGTCAAACAATCGATCCGCTTATTAAATGCATCGAAAAGGAACACGAGGACAGGATCGCCTTTTATCGGCTCTATGCGGAAGATGATCTGTCCATAGACCGTCTGTTCGGTGTCTATATGCTTCCCACTGTGGTGTTGTATTGCGATGGCATGCCCATAGAATACCTGGTGGGAATGAACGACATGATGCGTTTAAGAGACCTCCTGTGCGAGATTAGTGCCAACGACCAGGCCCCGGCCTGACTCTCGGGCTCAAGCGGGGGCAAGCAGGACCCTGTCTGTTCACGGATATACAATCTATGCCTCGCCGCGGAGTGGAGCCGTGTGAATTGAAACGGCGCGAGACGACAGGGATGGATGAGACAACGCGGCAGACAGGGTGCACTCTTATCCGTCAGGGTTTAAGGGTATGTGGCGAACGAGGAGGTGTGATGGAAAAAATGATGGGCGTTTTTCTCGACCATGAACGAGCCCTCATCATCGAGATGGTCGGTAAATCTACCCGGACGACACGGGTTGAATCCGGTGTGGACAAGAAGATAAAACTCACTGGAGTGGCCAAATCCGGTGTTCCCCGGGGTCCCGGGGACATTGCCGACGATCGCAAAACGGAACGTCGCCGGAATCAACAGCTGCAGCGATATTATAAAGACCTGGCTCATCGGCTCTCCCTCGGTGACCGCATTTTTCTGTTCGGTCCCGGAGCGGCCAAACAGGAGCTTCACAAAGTCCTTTCGGATACCACCGATCTGAACCAACGCATCGTCGGCATCGAATCCTCTGATAAACTTACCGAAAACCAGATGGTTGCAAAGGTGCGAACCGCGTTCAAACAAGGAGCCTGAACAGTTTTTTAGAAACCTGAAAACGCGGGAACATGGAAACATGCCTGGATGGGTGGGTGTGTGCTCGAACAATTCGTTTGCTTGTTGGACTTGGTCGTTTGAGGTCTTTTTATCAGGCGGGAACGATTTTCTGCTTTGTCTTTTGTTTGTATCGTTTTATGGAACAAGCATCAGCACTCCCTCGATGTCCTGAAAATGGTGATCCAGGGAGTAGAGGGCCAGACCGTTTTGCAGGGCACAGGCAGCGATCCAGATGTCATGGGTGGGAACGGGTCGACCTTTGGTTTTTAATCGACTGAAGAGATGAGAATAAAACTCGGCCGTCTCGAGATCATGGATCAGGATGTGAACGCGAGGGGAGTTGAGGAATTCTCTGAGTTCGGCGCGATTTTGTTCTTCTCTCTGTCCCAGTCGAAAGCCACTCAGCAGCTCGGCCAGCACCGTCGGATCGATCGCGATCACCTCGCAACGTTGAAACACGGATATGACGACCGGGTCGTTCTTTTTAAAGGCGACATATATATTCGTGTCGATGATGATTTTGTTCATGACCAGAGATCCTCATCGATGGTGTCAAACGATCGCGTGTTTTTAGCAAACTCCTCCACATCGCGTTGAGACCAGGTACCGGCCAGTTTATCGAGATCGTGATAGGTTTTATAGGGTGGTTCCTTCTCCAGGCCGGTGATCTGTCTTAACATCGTCAGGATCCACTGATTGACACTCTTTTGCGAATCTCTGGCCCGTTTTTTAACCTCCCCATGCAACTCCTCCTCGACCCCCCGAATAATAATCGATTTCATGATACACACTCCTTATAGTTATATGTATTAAAAATCAAAAAGTGATATCATTATGATAATACAAAAAACTATCATCAAAATCAAGATGAATATCAGCAGACGACTGTCCAATCATTTTCAGCTGAGCACACCGGTCGCATCCGTTTTCTGTCTTCTGTCTTTGGATCTCTGTTCTCTCTCGCCCTGAATGTTTCCTGTTTTTTTCTCTCAGTCTCTTCGTCTCTCTGTCTCAATTTTCAGGATCCGCTCCGGCTCTGGCTTTCGCTCGGGGTAAGAGTGCGGGAGCTTTTTTTCAGGGCCATCGAGTTTTCGCACCCCTGCGTTTATCCCCGGCGAAAGCCAGGATCCTCCGCGGGCGTCGAGCGCTATGCCGCGGCAACACCCGTCAGCCTAGCTCGTCAATGGGACGGTTTGTTTA
>CAYPUH010000059.1:5276-17400 GCA_964413725.1 uncultured Cytophagia bacterium | reverse complement strand
TGATAACAATAAATTTAGCATGAAAATCTCTGAATTTCAACAGTTTTTTCACCGCAACTCTCTATACCGGACTGGGTGCGATGCAATGAGAGCGGGTGTCAATCGGACGAGTATAACGGTATGATTTAAAAATAATTATTAGTTAATGTCCGGGTTGTCGAGCGGACACCGGTGAAATAGAACCATAAAGACCTTTTCTGGGATTCTGTTTTCACAGAATCTGGGTTGATACGGGGTTTATATGAACGGACTCTTGCTTTAGTAGACAGAAGGGCATTCCGGATCGGATTTTCCTCAGGACACTAAAACCGGGCATAGATCCACTCATGTCTCTTTATATTAGAGGCAAGGGGAAGTGGTTGCAGACAGCTTTTCTCCTCACATCAGTCCCTTGCGTTTCCGTACGAACCATTCAGTGGCAAGCAGGCATACGATAAGGATCAGCAACCAGGGGTGATTCCACAGTTCGGTTTCACGCCACCGGTGTTCAACGTGGGGTTCCTGTGGAAGCAGCGATGCCAATTGGGATACCGAGTCGGCGGGTATAAAGTGTCCGCCACTGGTCCTGGCCACGGATTGGAGCAGAGTGTGTTGCAGGTGGGTATGGGCGAGCTCCTGTTCAAAGGATCCAACGGTAATGCGGGTGGTATCCCGTCCAATGGGGCGTCTGTCCTGTTCGGCGCGAGCGATGAGGGTATATGTTCCGCCATACTCTGGATGCACGGTGGTGGTATAGCGACCACGGTTGTCGACGGTGGTCGGGAGAATGCTGCTGTCGTTCTTGGCGATCATCTCGATATGGACCTCAGCCGAGTCGGTGGGTTCCAGTGTTGGGGAATACACCCGTGCGAGGATTTCAACTGGATCGCCCAGATGATAGCGATCGGCATCGGTTTCGATTTGTACCCGGTCTTCGGAGCGTTCGATCTCAATCCACCGTGTCAAATTGTTGATCAGGTGGTGATAGAACAGACTTTCTCGTCCCAGCCCATTCATCATCAGATCCCAGCGCCAGAGGTCGTAGGCCAGGATGGCGGCCGATTTGATTTCATGTGCGCGGATCAGGATGAGGGGGAGGCCCTCGTCGGTGGGCATCGTACCGGCCCGGGTGGTGGCCAGCACCGTGGTGTTGGGCCAGGGCACCACTTTGGTCACACTGGAAAAGACCGGCGGGAGTTTGTTCCAGACGCCTGATTCACCAGTTGGAGATTGTGTGATCGCATGAAGATCGCCGTCGACCGTCAGGCGGGGATGGATCTGTCGTTCTTTCCCTCTGGACAGCCGTCGGAATGGGAGAACGGATTCGAGTGTGGCCAGGGATTGCGGATCATACTGTTTGCCGGCAAGCCACAATACCGGTCTGGGTCGTTTTTTAAGACTCTGTGTGAGTGGGCGGAGGTGAGACGGCGAGGTGTTTTGCGATGGGAGATCGAGCAGGATAAACATATCCATCCTGTCGAGGGAGTACAGCCGGTTGCGGGTTGTTTCCGGGTCCAGCCACTCGCCAGTTTGGGTTTCTATGAATACTGTTATCTCGTAGCGGTCGCTGTTGCCCAGGTGACGTCGAAGGAATCCGATGTCGGGGGTGATGCCAGCGGCAATCAGGGCGATCTGCAACCTGGATTTCAGGACATTGATATAAAAGGTGTGTCGGTTGTTTTCGGTGGATTTTTCCTGCTTTCCCGTATCCAGCGTCAGAGTCAGCTCATGACGGCCGGGTCGTGTGGGTGTATACTCGAGTGTGACCTCGGTACGGGAGGGGCCAGGTGTCAGGGTGACGGACCGGCTGAGTACTGTCGAATCGTCCTGGGTGAGTGAAATCTGCGAGATGACGCGTTGAAAGCCGACATTGGTCAGGGATACCTGAACGGGGGTGGACTCGTCGGTATAGGCATAGTGATTGTGATCCACATCGCGGATGGCCAGATCAGGAAGGGGGTCGGGGGATCCCACCCCCACCGGAAAAACGGGAATTCCCAGTTGTCCGGCTTCCCGTGCCGGGTTGCCGCCGCGCGTGTAATTGCCATCGGTGAGAAGGACGATGGCCTGGAGATTTTCTCTGGCCAGCTGCTGATAGATAGAGCGAATGGTGTTGGAGATATCGGTCACATCATTTTGAAACCGAAGCGAATCTATTTTAAAAGACGGCATCTCTGTGGCATCGTCGGAAAAACGGAAAAGACGCCGTTCGCGGTGGTCGGAGCTTTGCAGCACAGGGTTAGCCAACGTCGACTTGATCTGTTCCGGTCGGGAGCCCTGGGCGTCAGTCAGTCCCATGCTTGCGGATTGATCGATGGCGACTGCGACCAGAGGGGGCTGTCGGACGGTGTACCCGATACGGGAGGTGAGATCGAACAGCGCGATCAGGATAAGAAAGAGCGTCAGAAAGCGCATCGAGGTCAGGATACGTCTCCAGAATCGCGAAAGAGGTGGATGGGTATGTCTATAGCTGAAAACGGCCAAACCCAGAGAGAGCAGGAGAAAGAGGGCGAGCAGCCAGGTGTTGATAGAAATGTCCAGATCGATGCCAAAAAGAGTTGATGTCATAGAGTCTATCATTCTCGTTCAGAAAAGTGTCAATAAAACCAGAAACGATCAATGCAGAGGGTATCACCAATAGAGCCGGATTGGGTGTGTGATCCTCACGTTATGGGTACTCTTTGTGATCCGATCTGTGAATCAGGCCAGGGATAGATTGGGGACCACATCGAGATCATTGTCAGAGGCCTGACCGCGGGTCAGTCTGAGATGTCCGATCCTAGCGATCATCCCGGCATTGTCGGTACAGAGTTCCGGGTCTGGCACCAGCAGGGTCGTCCCGCGTCTCTGGCAGGCCTCTGCAAAGGCCGTGCGCAGGGGTGTGTTCCGGGCCACTCCACCGGCCAGCACCAGCGTGCGGCACTGTGTCCGATCGAGGGCGCGCAGACTCTTTTGAATCAGGACATCCACCACTGCCTGTTGAAAGCTCGCGGCGATATCGGCCTGTTGGCTTTGACGTTCTTTGGCATTCAGAGATTGCGCATAATAGAGCACGGCGGTTTTGAGTCCGCTAAAACTAAAGTCGAGGTGATCCTGATCCAAAAGAGCCCTGGGCAGGTTGATGGCCTTTGGTTCTCCGGTGCGGGCCGCTTTTTCCACTGCCGGTCCGCCGGGATAGCCCAGGTTGAGAATCTTAGCGACCTTGTCAAACGCTTCACCGGCAGCGTCATCGATGGTCCGACCGATGATCCGATAGGTAAGCGGTTCCGGTACATGAACCAGCAGCGTGTGACCTCCGGACACCACCAGACCGAGAAACGGGTAAGAGAGAGACGCATCGTTTGCCGCAGGGGCCATGATATGGCCTTCAAGATGGTTTATGCCGATCCAGGGGCGGTTCAGGCTGAGAGCCAGACTTTTGCACAGGGACAAACCCACCAGCAAGGATCCGGCCAGTCCGGGGCCATACGTGACGGCCAGGCCATCGATATCGTCGAACCCAAGTTTTGCCTCATCCAGTGCGGCCCGGATCAGTAGCGGGAGTTGGCGTAGGTGCGCCCGGGAGGCGAATTCGGGTACCACCCCCCCATAGTCCTTGTGGATGTGCTGGGTGGCAATGACATTGGACAGCAGGTTTTGATCATCAACGACAGCCGCGCTGGTTTCATCGCATGAGGTTTCTATGCCGAGTATGCGCATGATGATTTCCTATGATTATCTATGCTCCACGACGGCAGGCGGAGATATGATGTCCGGACTCAGGGAGATGTCGAATCGGAGCGATCCAATACCACTTTGAAGCGCTGGGGGTTGATATCCCGAAACCGGACTTCTGGTATGGGTTCAATGGTCACGGGAAAGTCTTTGTTCCCGGTTTTCTGGGACGCCCGATAGTCTATCGTGGCAAGAATATCGGATGCGGTGATTTGGGTGACCACATTGACACCTCCCTCCACGACCAGCGAAACCGTGGACGGGATAACCAATGCATCGGCGTTTTGAGGAAGGTTGACGACCCGCACATCGATCCGTTCGATGGTTTTTTCCATCAGTTTCTGGACATTGGCATGTACATTGACCTGTTTTTGCAACAATTCGAGTTTGGGATGGGAGGGATGTTTGAGATCGATCTCCTTGTTGATGGGGAATTTGACATCCTTCCAGGTATATTCCCGTGTTTCGACATACTGGCAGCTATCGACCCTGGATTTGGGCCCCTGAATGGTCACTCTGGACGGACTGAGTTGGATGTCTCCCACGATGGTATATCCGGGACGGGTATGCAGGGTAAATCCGGGTTTGACGGGAACGCTTTTTTTGATCAGTTCCTCGACCTGCAACCGGATCGTTTCCGGTTCGATCAGCTCGAGGACCGTGAGATTTTTGGCGTTTCCGGTGAGCAGAATGTTCTGCCTGGATGTGCTGACGGTCTGGGCCCCCAGAGACCAGTTGAAATCGAGAAAGAGCCGACCTTCGCGAAAGATCAGAAAGGCGAGCAACACCGTTCCCTGGCCCCGAAGCCGAATGGTGGCATTGTCGGGGATATCATTGGTGATGACATAGTCCTGCTGAGTGACGGGGGGCTTTATGGGAATCGTTGTGACGTATTCGAACGTCCCTCCGGTGATGATCAGAAACCAGACCAGGATGGCAAACAGTGTGGACGCGATTTTGAGCTTGTACCGTTCCCAAAATGATTCTTTTTGTTTTCGGTAAAGAATGCGGTGTTTTGCCATCATATGTCACGGATCTCACAGAAGCGATTATACAATAGAACCTGACCAGCGGGATGCACAGACGACCACATGCGGCTCCCCCTCATCAGATCAAGTGATAGAGCGACTCTGATGCTCGGAACCCGGTTTGTACAACCGGATGGGTGGTAGATTGGACAGCAGGTGCGGAAGTTCTCCCCGTGAACCGGAGTGGGAGTGATTATTTCGAAGAGACACGAATATCGCGTCCCTGACTGATATCGCCATTATCGATGCGGATATTGAAACCGCATTCCGGGTTGCTACATACCCATGCTTTGTACGGGATCGATGCGCCGTCACGTCCATAGTCGGACAATGGAATCAGAACACCGGATTTGCATTTTAAACATTCGGGATAACTAGTTTCCATAACGTTCCTCACGCGGTTTTCTCCCCTTGGTTTGTCGTTGAGTTCCGAGCTGGCGACCGTCCCAATTTAGTTTAATTATCCTTGTGAATCAATGTTTTTTTTGATTATAACATAAATTTTACGATGTAAACACGACCAAAATCGACAACGATTCGATTTTGGACTGCGAGGCACCCGCGAACGGATCTGTCTGACATGAAAAGAGGCAGCCGATCCGTTCGGGGTCCTGGATATACCGGGGGGATCTGCCACCTCCTGGATGATGTGCAACGAACCTATTCGCGTACCACCCAGACCTTGATGGTGGCATGGATGTCGGAATGAATTTTGATGGGAACATCATAGACGCCAAGGGCTTTAAGAGGTTCGTCCAGTTCAATCTTGCGCCGATCGACTTCATGTCCTTGTTCCGCAATGAGTTCGGCGATATCCTGGCTGGTGACGGACCCAAAGACCTTTTCCTCTTCGCCCACCTGAACTTTAGCCGTAACAGAGACGGCAGACAATTTGTCGGCAATTGCCTGGGCGTCATGCCGGACTTTTCCTTCCTGAAGTTCAGCCTGGCGTTGCTGCTCCTCGAGGGCCTTGATATTGGCCTTGGTGGCCATAACGGCCAGATCTCTGGGGATGAGATAATTGCGGGCGAATCCCGGTTTGACGTCCACGACTTCTCCGGCCGCTCCAAGTTTATCCACGTCGGTTTTCAGTATAATTTTCATAATCGATTTCCCAATATAGAATTATCAAAACGCTGTTTTTGTGCTTAAAGGCAGAGGGCGGGGTTCTTCTGCCGCGGTCCTGCGATTTATTTTGTCATCTCGGAGATATAGGGAATCAGAGCCAGTTCCCGGGCCAGCTTGATGGCGCGGGTCAGCTGGCGCTGATGTTTGGCGCAGGTACCAGAGGTCCGCCGGGGAATGATTTTTCCCTGTTCGGTGGTAAATCGACTCAGTCGTTTTTCATCTTTAAAGTCGATATACTCGACTCCCTCTTCACAGAAACGGCAAATTCGTTTTTTCTTTAACATGAGATAGGCTCCTTTTCGAACGTCCGGAACAGATTCCCGGGGGTGTTCAAGCAATGATGATTCAAAGTTTCAAATTTCGATATCCAAAGTCATAGGATGAGGGTTTCACCTGCTTTTCTGCTGCATCTTTCTTCTCGGGCAGGTCGGGAACCGCTTGTCCGCTGTATGGCGGGTTTACAGTCTCGATGACCTGATGCGACTCGGCATCGAGGAACTGGATACGTTTTGCCAGGATTTCCACCACGTTGTTGCGGTTGGTTGAATTTTCCTGACGCCAGTCCGGTCCGATCATTTCTCCGTCTAGGAGAACCGCACTGTTTTCGTGCAGTGCTTCCTGACACGCATCGATAATACTTTGATGGACCACCACACCTACATCACAGCTGTTTTCTCTCCAAATTCCGGAATTGTCCCGATATTTTCGGTTGGAGAGAACGTTAAACGTCATGACCGACTCGCCCGTGGATGTTTCATGACGCTCCGGTTCACTCGTCAACTTGCCGGCGATGGTTATGCTATTGATATCGGGTAGTTTGTATCCCTTCATATCGTCTCCTCCGGCTCGGTGGATCAGAGATTGAGCGAGGTCATTTTATTCTTTCTTTTCCGTTTCTTCTTCCGAATCTTTGTTTTCCGTTGTCGTTTTTTCCGTCTCTTCTGGTGCCGGTTCCGGTGTTTCGGGTTCATCCGGAGGAGTTTCTTCTTCCGTCTCGGGTTCGCTCTCGGATGCGTTACTTTCGGCCTCTGTAGGACTGGCGGTCGCTTCGGTTGTCTCCTTGTCCTCGCGCTCAGCTGCGGCCTTTTCAGCTTCCCGGGCCTCTTTTTCTTCTTTGGCGGCTTTGGCTTTGGCTTCAGCCTCTGCCTTTAACTTTTTATTTTCTGCAGCTTGTTTTTCAAGGGCTTTGATGGCGGCGCGTGTCATAATCAGTACTTTATAGCGCAGAATCGATTCGTTCAGTCTGTACTCTCGTTCCAGCTGTTTCAGCATGGTCGGGGGACCGCTAAAGCGAATCAACACATAAAAACCATATTGACGCTTTTTGATTTCATAGGCGAGACGTTTTTTTCCCCACTGATCGACGGTTTCAATGTGGCCGCCATTGGCCGAGATGAACCGTTCGTACTTGCTGATGATGTTTTGAATTTCATCAGGTTTGAGCAGTGAGTCGATCACAAAGACGGTTTCGTATCGGTTCAAGGTTTTCCTCCTTATATGGGAACGTGCGTTTATTGAATACGCGTGTTAAATCGATTCATTGTGGTGTTGAGCCCTTCCTGAACAAAGACCCGAGCCGCTTCCACAGCGGTAACGAGCAGGGTCTCGAGGCGAGGGTGTTCTTCCTCTGTAAAGGGTGACAGTACAAAGTCGACCAGATCTTCGATGCGGTCCTGACCGATTCCACAACGCAGCCGGTTGAATGACTCGCTGGACAACGCTGTTCGGATCGATTCTAGGCCGTTGTGCCCGCCGGAGCTGCCTTTGCCTCGTATGCGAATCTGAGCGAGGGGAAGATGAATGTCGTCATAAACCACCAGAAGCCGATGCGGCTGTAGCCGGAATCGGTTCAACAGGGGGGCAACCACATCCCCGCTGGCATTCATAAACGACAATGGCTTGGCCAGCAGCACAGGTGATGCCTGTACGGAGAGAGTCGCCAGTTCGACGCCCGGATAACGGGTAAATGAGGCATTAAAGCGGTGAGCGAGGCGATCCAACACCATAAAGCCCACATTGTGCCGTGTATGTCTATAGGTCGAACCCGGATTTCCCAGCCCGACGATCAGCAACAGATCATTCATACGTGTACTACCGGCGACGTTCTGTTCACGAGTTCCATACTGTCAAAAGAGGTATATGGGAAGACTATTCCTCTTCTTCGCCCTCTTCCTCTTCCTCTTCACCACCACGGGAAATCACTTCAGGCTCTTCCAGCTCTTCCTCTTCTTCACCTTCCTCGAGCTCTTCTTCCAGAGTCGGCGGTGTTACGGTTGCGATACTGCGTTCTGGTTCACCCAGGATGACAAATTTTTCCTGTTCCACTTCGGAAACCAGGACCGATTCGTTGATGTCCAGATGGCCGACATCCACCTCGATGTATTCCGGAATATCGGTGGGCAGACACTCGATTTCGAGCTCACGCAGGTTCTGGTTGAGAATACCGCCTTCGTCTGTAACGCCTTTGGGTTCACCAGTAAGGTGAACGTAGACGGTGAGCTGGATCTTTTCTTTCAGGTCGACGCCCATAAGATCCACATGAATGGGTTCCTGGAGTATGGGATCCATCTGGAGATCACGGATGATACACTTTTTCGTGTCTTTGCCATCGATATTGATGGTCACCAGTCCGGACTGATCGTGTAGGAACTGGAACAGTTCTTTTTTATTGATCATCAGAGGGGTGGCTTTTTTGCCGTGAAAATAGTAAACACCGGGGATCCAGCCCTCCCGGCGAATTCGTTTCGCCACCTCTTTACCGCTTTCCTTGCGGGTTTGGACATTTAAAGCTGTTTCTGACATGCGTTGTCTCCATCTATTGATTGTGATAGGGCGTCCATGTTGACGCGCTGATTATTTCTCTTGTTTCTCCGTATGCGGGGATAGAGAGCCATAGCGTAGACCGGATTACATTACCGGTCCCTTTTCTGGAAACAGATCTGAAATGGATCGTTCCTCGTGAATACGGATGATCCCGTCAGCCAGCAGACCCGCCACGCTGATGATTTCCATCTTTTCCACGATTTTTTCTTCCGGGATCAGATGGGTGTCGGTTAGAAACATTTTGGTGATCGGCGAATTGGCGATCCGGTGATGCGCATCACCGGATAAAATTCCGTGGGTGCAGGCCACATAGATGTGGCCTGCACCTTTGGCTCTTAACACCTGGATGCCATTGAGCAGAGTCCCGGCGGTGTCTACCAGGTCATCGACCATGAGAACGTTTTTGTTTTCCACGTTTCCGATCAGGGTGGTGACTTCACTGACATTGTGTTTGACTCGTCGTTTGTCCAGCATGGCCAGATCGGTCCCCAATCTGCGGGCATAGGAGCGAGCCAGATGAATACCCCCGATATCGGGTGATGCGACCACCAGATCCGGGATATTGAGATGACGTGTATGATCGATAAAGACACTGGCACCGTAGAGGTGGTCCAGAGGGATATCGAAAAAGCCCTGAATCTGGGGAGCATGCAGATCCATGGTCAGGATCCGGTCGGCTCCGGCATGGACCAGCATGTTGGCGAACAGTTTGGAGCTGATTGCCACACGGGGTTGATCTTTTCGGTCCTGACGTGCATAGCCGAAATAAGGGATCACCGCGGTGATGCGATAGGCAGAGGCCCGTCGGGCCGCGTCCAGCATAATCAGCAGTTCCAGCATATTTTCGGCCGGTGCATTGGTGGACTGGACGATAAAGACATCGCAGCCTCGGATGTTCTCCTCGAATTTGACCCAGATCTCGCCATCGGAAAAATTTTTAATGCTGATCTGGCCCAGCGACAGATTAAGCGAGTCTGCGATTCTTTTTGCCAGAGGCATGTTGGACCGTCCGGCAAACACTTTCATCTCACGATTCAGGGGGTTATCAGGCATGAGCGAGAGTCCGACTAGTGGATTCACAGTTTATGGACATCGTGACCTGCCGGTTGCATGCGACAGATGCAAAAAAAGCTGGGGCGGGAGGATTCGAACCTCCGAATGCAGGTACCAAAAACCTGTGTCTTGCCACTTGACGACGCCCCAACAATCACGATATTTTGACCGCCTGTGAATGCCACCGTCATGACGTCACGAGAACGACGGGTGTGCAATTAAGGGGTGAGAGTTGCCTCTCGTACCGCCTTTCCTGTTCTGTTCGAGATCACCGTTGTGGATAGTTGTGTGCACAACCACTTTATTCTCATAAAGAACGATGTGATTCTACAGGCGCGGTTCGGTTCTGTTGTCAGTACTGGAATGGTTGCGACCGGTTGACCGGATGAAACAGAAGGGTTTCAAGGGGACCGGAAAAACGATCGCAGGCTGTTTGAGCCAACGTTGTTGTCTCAAACAGCCCGTACAAACTCGATCCGCTTCCGGACATGCGGACGTAAAACGCACCGGCATCGGAGAGCTGTTCGAGCCATCTCTGAAGGTCGGGATGCTGTTGAAATACCACCGATTCCAGATCGTTGTAAAAATGCTCCTGCCACCGTTCGGGGGCAGGAACCAGTTTTTTAACGTCAATAAATGTATCGTTTTTTCTTGACTTTGTCAAGGGAAAATTCCCTGCTTCATAGACCTCCCGGGTAGAGACATGGAGTGGCGGGCAGAGGAGAACGCCGGTGTAATGGGGAGTATGGGGTAATGTGGTGAGGCGTTCACCCCGTCCACTGGCCAGTGCGATGCCGCCGGTCAGAAAAAAAGGCACATCCGAACCCAGATGGGCGGCCAGTTCGGCGAGTCGCTGTAGCGGCAGGTTCAGTTCCCAGAGCTGGTTTAGTGCCATAAGGGTGGCTGCAGCATCGCTGCTGCCACCGCCCAGTCCCGCTCCTGCCGGGATTTTCTTGAGTAGATCGATATGGCAGCCCCGATGGCGACCGCTGACGGTGTGAAGAAGCTGCGCGGCGCGGACCACCAGATTGCTCTCATCCATGGGAATATCTGCGCGGGAACAGGTGAGCCTCACATCAGTGTCAAGGCTTGTGCGGATTGTCAGCTCATCGCACAGTGTGATCTCCTGGAAAATTGTCTCGAGATTGTGGAATCCGTCCGGCCGTTTTCCCAGAATCCGAAGATGTAAATTGATTTTTGCATGGGCCGACACACGCATATTGAGATCCTCTTTTTATTGGCAAAATACGGAAACCGATTTCCGGGTGCAAGCGTTTTAACCCATGAGGTCCACCCTGTCGACCGGCGGAATGGACAGACCGCCCAGGGTCAGTAAGAATTATCCACAATCTGGGGCTTGCATTTGAATCGTGGTATCTGTATCTTTTATAACTTTTTGGATGAATTCTCGGGAATCCGGCCGGTGGTCTGATATTCCCTTACAGTGAGGGTGTTGCATGCGGATGGACGCTGTTTTGGACGACACTGACTCTTGAATGGACAGGTCTTGTGAAACGATATGTTATCGCCGATGCTCATATGGGTGCTGAAACGCCGGAACGTGAGGCTCTCAAACGCCGTCGGTTGATCACATTTTTTAACCATGTGGAGAACGAAAAAGCTCATCTGATACTATGCGGAGATCTGTTTGACTTTTGGTTTGAATATCGATCCGTGATTCCCAGACAACATTTCCGTCTATTGAGTGCTCTGGCAGACCTGCTGGAAGCGGGAATTCGGGTGGATTATCTTGCCGGAAACCACGATTTCTGGCTGGATTCCTTTCTTCGCAATGAGTTGGGCATCATCGTTCATGACGACGAGCTGGAAATTGAGCATGGTGGCCGCCGGCTTTTTTTGCTGCATGGCGACGGGTTGCTCAAAAAGGATTATCTCTACCGCCTGCTGAAACGAATCCTGCGCAATCCCCGGCACATTTTTCTGTACAAATGGCTTCATCCCGATCTCGGGATCCCGCTGGCCCACCTTTTCTCCCGGTGGAGCCGGGATTCCTCGCTCCGGGATGAAAAACTGTATACAGACAGCGACTATCGTGCCTTTGCGCGGCAAAAGATAGAGAACGGGACTGACATGGTGGTTCTGGGGCATACCCACATCGCTGCCCGAGAGAAAATAGAGTCGGGATGGTATCTCAATCCAGGGGCCTGGATGCAGACTTTTAGCTATCTGGTTATCGATGAGGAGCAGGATCCCCAATTGTTTCAATGGAACGGCGAAGCGGGTGTGATTTATGATCCTCCCACACCTCCGCTCTATCGCAGCCGACTCGGCGAGGAGGGTACTGTGGTGGATGCATCTGAATGTGGAAACGACCGATGAGACGATCGAGATGGTTTGAACACGATTTTATTTTGTTGCTGGTGCTGGTTGCACTGGCC
>CAYPUH010000059.1:0-5266 GCA_964413725.1 uncultured Cytophagia bacterium | reverse complement strand
AGGAAGCGTATCATGAAAATATCCGGTTGCACGAACTGCTGGAGCTCGAGTTGACGCAACAGTATGACTGTGTGCCTGCCAAGGTAATCGGCCAGGATCGGATGGGTATTCACAGTCTGTTGATCTCTGCGGGTGAGAGCAGGGGAGTCCGCCCAAACATGCCGGTGATGTGCGCACAGGGATTGGTCGGAAAAGTTCAGACCGCGGGACCGTCCTATTCACGGATTCAGTTGCTGGTGGACAGTAATTTTCGTGTGGCGGCGCGGATTCAGCGTAGCCGTGTAGAAGGGATCTTTCGCTGGTCACCCGATCGGGGTGGACTCTTGACCGACGTCCAGCACCGGGAGGATGTCCGGGTGGGAGATGTGCTGATCACCTCCGGCCTCAGTACCCTGTTTCCGGGAGGACTTGAAATTGGAAGCGTCACGCAAGTCGATTCCGATATATCGGTTCTGTTTCAGGAAATCCGTGTGACGCCCAGTGTGGATCTCAACCGTCTTGAAGAAGTGTTTGTCATTCTGAACTCTCAATCCTTGCCACAAACCCAGCGTACGAATCGCTGATGGATAGGTCTCATGCGTCATATTGTCTATTCTGTACTTTTATTGTGTGTCCTGTTGCTCCAGTTGACGGTTGTCGAATTGATAACCCTGCGTGGCATTCAGCCTGACCTGGTATTAATCATATTGTGTTACATCGCCCTGGCTCGGGGACGCCGCACAGGAGCGATCTATGGCTTTGGCATCGGGCTGATCCAGGATGCGGTGGGCACAGGTGTGTTGGGACTCTGCGCTCTGGCCAGAACCTTGGCCGGTTTTTTTGCCGGCAATTTTGCCGGAGATTCGAAAATTCATCAGGTGTTGGTGCCCTCGCTTGTGGTTCTGGTTGCGGATTTGATCTATAATGCCGTGATTGCGCTGGTGTCTGCCTTTACACCAGAGGGTCTGGAGTGGCTTCAGGTGATCAGCACCGCCCTGTACACTGGATTTGTTGCGTTGATATTTTTCTCCTTTTTACCCGACTCTGCCCGGCAGCAATTGTATCATGTGGAACCCGAATAGGGTTGGAGCATTGAGGGGCCCAGGCGGGTGGATCGCCGCAGTCGGCGTCGAGACAAGCGGTGGCGGTCTGACCACTGACATCCGAATGACAAAAGTGACCTTCTGGGATCAATTATGTGGGATCTTGCGCAAAAAAAAATGATTTTTTATGGTGTTTTGTCGGTTCTTTTCCTTTTTCTCGTGGTCAAGCTCCTTCATCTGCAGATTTACGAGGGAAAAAAGTATTTCGAGTATTCTGAAGCGAACCGGATTCGCCGTGACATCATTCAGCCCTATCGGGGGTTGATCTATGACCGGAACGGTATCGTTCTGGTGGACAACAGTCCGTCGTACACCCTGACGGTAACGCCCATCGAGGCCCGCCACAATCCCACTCTGTTCGACTCTTTGGCCCCCAAGGTTTCTGCCAGTGTGAGTCAGCTTAAAAATCGAGTTTTGACAGCGGAAAGCCCGTTCTCGTCGGTGCGTTTGGCTCGCAATGTCAGTTATAAGGCTGTGGTTTATGTTGAGGAGCGCCGGCTGAATCTGCCGGGAATTGGCTATGAAGTGGAACCCAAACGAATCTACCCTGGGGGAGTGCGGGCGCCGCATCTGTTTGGATATATCGGAGAGATATCGCGTGCAGAGTTGGACCAGCGCACGTCACAGGGTCTTCGGCCCGGAGATCTGGTGGGTAAAACCGGCGTGGAAAAAGCGTATGACGATTATCTGCGCGGAGAACTGGGGGTCAACTATATCGAAGTAGACGCACTCGGTCGGGGTGTAAAGGATATCGAGCTGGAGGGTGAAAAACAAGAGGTGCGGGGAAACGATCTCTATCTCACCCTGGATGCTGGTTTGCAGCGTCTTGCTGAATCCTTGTTTGCCGAGCGATCCGGCGGAATCATCATGATCGATCCCCGTGACGGGGGGATTTTGGTGTTGTCCAGTAAGCCTGACTATGACCCGGCGATCTTTACCAAAGTGGTGAGCAACAAGACATGGCGCAAGTTGGTCAACGATCCGCGGCGCCCCCTGTTCGACCGGATGATTAAGAGTATGTACCCTCCGGGTTCCACCTACAAGCTGGTAACTGCGGCGGCAGGTCTCGAGACCGGTGTCATCGATCCTGATATGACTGTTTTTTGTCCGGGATATGTCCGGTTTGGCCGGCGGATATTCAAGTGCTGGAAGGAGGATGGCCATGGGCGGGTGGATCTGTTGCAGGCCATTGAGCAATCCTGCAATTCCTATTTTTACACCCAGAGTCTGCGTGTCGGTCTGGAGGCGTGGAGCGACGCTTCCCACCGGATGGGGTTTGGACGGCCCACCGGCATCGATTTGCCGGGAGAGCGGCCTGGACTGGTTCCGGATCGCGACTATCTCAACAAGACATATGGCAAGGGTAAATGGACCAGGGGGTTGTTGTTGAATCTCGGTATTGGTCAGGGCGATCTCCTGGTGACACCGTTGCAGTTGGCACAATATGTGATGATACTGGCCAACCGAGGCACGTGGTATACGCCGCATGTGTTGTACAAACGATATCGGACGGCGGAACGTGACACGGTTTATTACCAACCCAGGCGTCATGAGGTCGAGGAAATTTCCGATGAGACGTTTGACGCTTTGGCGCGTGGCATGTATCGAGTGGTCAATGCCGAAAAGGGCACCGGCCGGGCCAGCTGGGTCTCCGGTGTTGAGGTGGCCGGTAAGACCGGTACCGCACAGAATCCGCATGGTGAGTCCCATGCGTGGTTTGTCGGCTTTGCACCGTATGAGAATCCGCAGGTTGCCATCTGTGTCTTTGTGGAAAATGGCGGAAGTGGAGGTGCGCAAGCCGCACCATTGGCCGGACAGATGTTACGACGGTATTTTGAAAAAACCATACCGACTCGTTGGGCACAGGGATCATGATCGACCTAAATCTACAAACAAAACGCATGGATTGGTGGATCGTCGTCGCCGTGCTGGTGCTGCTGGTGTTTAGCCTTCTGGCGGTTTACAGTGCCACGTACGGCAGTCCGTCAGAGACCATGCGACTGAATTTTCAGCGGCAGGTGGTCTGGATCCTGTTGGGATTGATTCTAGCAACGATCATATCTCTGATCCCGACGTCCTGGTTCCGTTCCCTGGCGTTTGGAGCCTATGGTACCCTGTCGATTTTGCTCCTGGTGTTGCTGGTACTCGGTAATGATGTGGGCAGCCAGCGATGGCTGACACTGGGACAGCTCAACCTGCAGCCCTCTGAATTTATGAAACCGATTTTGGTTTTGACTCTGGCCCGTTTTCTCAGCGACCGGGAAGGCGATCCCAATCAACCCCGCATCCTGTTCACCGCATTTGGTTTGGCGCTACTGCCCTTTATCCTGGTGATCCAGCAGCCCGACCTGGGAACCGCACTGACCTATCTGATTATCACCATTCCGATGTTGTATTGGCGTGGACTCAAGATGTTTGTCATCTTTGTGATCTGTGCGCCCTTTGTCACTTTTGTCGCTTCGTTTAATTATTGGACATTTTTTTTCGTGATGCTCACCATTTCGGTGATCCTGTTGCTGTCAAGACGGGGGGTGCTGGTGTTTTGGAGTGTCTTTGTCTTGAATATCGTGGTGGGTATACTGGCACCACAGGTGTGGGGACACTTGCACTCCTATCAACAGCAGCGCATACTCACATTTCTGGGCCTGGTATCAGATCCACAAGGGGCGGGGTATCAGATTATTCAGTCCAAAGTGGCGATCGGATCGGGTGGTTTGTTGGGACGCGGCATTCTGCAGGGCACTCAGACGCAATTGCGGTTTTTGCCGGCGCAGCATACTGATTTTATTTTTTCCGTGCTCGCAGAGGAATTGGGTTTCCTGGGGTCTCTGGCTATTTTGTCGGCCTTTTTTCTGTTCCTGATGCGGGGAATTACGGTGGCCGCCAGCACCAAAAATCCCTTTGCCAGTCTGGTGGCGGTCGGACTGGTATCGATATTTGCATTTCACATCATTATCAATATTGGCATGACTGTGGGGGTGATGCCGGTGACTGGTCTGCCCTTACCGCTGATCAGTTATGGTGGCTCGTCCATGGTGACCAGTCTGATCATGGTGGGCATGATTCTCAATGTGTCGGTCAAGCGATTTCATTATTATCGGGTGTGACGTCATCCTCTTCAGGGACGACCGACCCCTGTACACGATTCACTATTCCGTGTCACATTCCCGAGACCAGGTGGAGCCTGTTTTTGGGGCAGGCTTTAAACAAGGCGTGTCCGCATCCGGACCTGCGAAAGATAAAACAGTCAAGGTAGAGGAGGAATCCGTGCATCCAGTTCTATTTAAAATCGGTGCCTTTGAACTCAGGGCATATGGGGTGATGCTGGCGCTATCATTCTTTTTTGGCATTTTGCTGGCCGTGAATCGGGCCAAACGGAAACATATGGAACCCAATCATATCATGGATCTGTCGGTGATCATCCTGATCAGTTCCATCGTGGGTGCGCGTTTGTTGTATGTGCTCTTTCATCTGGAAGAGTTTCGCGGACACTGGTTGGATATGATAAATCCCATTCAAAGTGATGGACGAATCGGAATCGCTGGCCTGACCTTGTTGGGAGGTGTCATTTTGGCGATTGTTTCGAGTATGGTCTTTATCCGCGTCCGTAAACTGAACTTTTTCAAACTGGCAGATGTGATCATGCCGAGTGTGGGGCTCGGAATTTTCTTGACCCGGATCGGTTGTTATCTCAATGGCTGTTGTTTCGGTCTGCCCTGTGAACACGGAAGCCATTTTTGCGTCACCTTTCCCGCAAACAGCGCCGCCGGGAGTCTGTTCCCCGGCATTCCCCTGATTCCGGCGCAGCTGTATTCATCCCTGTATGGACTCATTATTCTGGGATTGTTGCTGTTGTTTGAGCGTTGGCAGAAATTTGATGGCTTTTTGCTGTTTATGTTTTTTATTTTCTATGGGATTTCCCGGTTTGTCATCGATTTCTTCCGTTACTATGAATCGAGTATGATCATTCTAAAGGTGGGAGAGGCCGGAATCAGTTTGAATCAGGGAATCAGTTTTCTGTTTGTTGTGATCGGTATTGCCGGATTGGTGTGGGGATATCGATGGCAGAGGAGTTAAGGGGGATCGTCTCTCGAATGAGATAAAAAGTGACGGTGAGATAAAGGAGAAACCCGGATTCGGTGCGAAGCACCGAATCCTCAATAAATACAATATGATATTTTCAC
>CAYPUH010000058.1:0-17512 GCA_964413725.1 uncultured Cytophagia bacterium | reverse complement strand
GAGTATCTCTTTAGCGAGGAAAATGTCCAGTCCGCCATCCAAAAACTGAAAAATATCAAATACGACGGACTGCTCAGGACCAATGAAGCGATTTATGATCTCATCACGCTGGGGACGGCACTGGAACAGACTATCGAGGGGGACTCGAAAAGCTTTACCATGAACTATATCGACTGGCGCAATCCCGATCGCAACCGGTTTCATGTAACGGTCGAATACAGTGTGGAACGCTCCCGGTCGACAGAGACCGCGCGGCCGGATATTGTTCTTTTTGTCAACGGCATCCCGTTTTGCGTGATCGAATGCAAAGCACCACAGGTGGAAATCGAGCAGGCGGTGTCGCAGTCGATCAGAAATCAGAATGATGATTATATCCCGAAACTGTTCGTTTACAGCCAGATGGCTCTGGCGATAAATAAAAACAGCGCCATGTATGCCACCACAGGGAGTGCCGCCAAATTTTGGAGCGTCTGGAAAGAGCCCGGATTGACCACGAAAGACACGAAATTTAAAGAACTCGAAAAACGAGTTCAGGATTCTTTACAATACCAGGTCAATCTATATGATTTTTCTGTGACACACATGCCGTCCAGAGTTGAAAAAGAACGCTTGGTGACTGAGCAGGACAAGGCTCTGTTCTCCCTCTGCCGTCCGGACAGGCTGCTGGAATTGGCATACATGTTTACGGTATTCGATGGCGGTATCAAAAAAATCGCCCGCTATCAACAGTATTTTGTCATAAAGTCGACATTAGATCGAGTCAAACAGTTTGACAACACCGGCGCTCGCAAGGGAGGGATCATCTGGCACACTCAGGGCTCCGGAAAGTCTCTGACCATGGTGATGCTCGCGCGCAACCTGGCCCTGGATCCTGACATCATGAATCCGCGAATTGTGCTCGTGACAGACCGTGATGATCTGGATAAACAGCTGGGCAACACTTTTGTGGCCTGTGGCATGGAGGCCAATCGGGCCACGTCGGGGAGAAACCTGCTGGAGCTGGTGGCTGAAAAAAAATCGGCCATTATCACGACCCTCATTCACAAATTTGATAAAGCCTGGGCCGTTAAGAAATATCAGGATACATCACCCGATATATTCATTCTCGTGGACGAAAGCCACCGCACCCAGTTTGGCTCTTTTTCCGCACGCATGCGGCAGATGTTTCCTCAAGCCTGTTATCTCGGCTTTACCGGCACGCCACTGCTTAAAAAAGAAAAAAACAATTTTGCCAAATTCGGTGGGCTGGTGGATCCCCATTATTCCATCACGCAGGCTGTAAAAGATGGTGCCGTCGTGCCACTTTTATTTGAAGGACGCCATGTAGAGATGACGCAGAACCAAAAAGCGGTTGACCTGTGGTTCGAGCGGCATACACAAGGATTGACCAGGCAGCAACAGGCAGATCTGAAACGAAAATACGCACGCGCCGAAATGCTGAACAAGGCGGATCAGGTCATTTACATGAGAGCGTTTGACATCAGTGAGCATTATCGTGCCAACTGGCAGGGAACAGGCTTTAAAGCCCAGTTGGTTGCTCCGAACAAAGCTTCCGCACTCAAATATCATGCGTTTCTCGATGAAATCGGCTTTGTCAGTTCCGACGTGGTGATCTCGCCGCCGGATATGCGTGAAGGATATGAGGAAACCGATGACGAGTCAACAGATGAAATCGTTAGATTCTGGCAAAAAATGATGAAACGCTATGGCAGTGAACAGGAATATACCAAACAACTCATCAACCAGTTTAAACACGGCAGTGATCCGGAAATCCTGATCGTCGTTGACAAGCTGTTGACCGGTTTTGACGCTCCGAGAAATACCGTTCTTTATTTATGCAGAATCCTTCGCGAGCATGCACTGCTACAGGCCATTGCACGCGTGAACCGCCTTTATGAAGGCAAAGAGTTTGGTTATATTATCGATTATGCCAGCGTCCTCGGTGAACTGGATAGAGCGCTGACCCTGTACAGCGCCTTTGAAGGATTCGATGAATCCGACCTGGTGGGTACGCTGACCTCCATACAAGATGAAATCGAAAAATTGCCGGGCCGATATTCCGATCTCTGGGATCTGTTCAAAACAGTCAAACATTCCTATGACGAAGAAGCCTATGAGGTGTTGCTCGCCGATGATGAACTGCGAGAAGAGTTTTACAGTCGTCTTTCAGAGTTTGCCAAAAGTCTCGGCATCGCACTCTCTTCAGAAAAATTCCTGACCGAGACCGATGAAAAAATCCTGTCCGGATACAAGGTAGATCTTGCAAAATTTCAGTCCCTCAGAACATCTGTAAAGTTGCGATATGCCGAGGCCATTGATTATCGGGATTATGAACCGAAAATTAAAAAGCTGTTGGATACTCACATTCAAGCCGATCAAGTCGTTCAACTCAACGACCCTGTGAATATTTTTAATGATACAATGTTCAATAGAGTCAAAGAAGAGCACGGCGTCTATCAAACCGCGAAAACCACAGCGTCCAAAGCGGACACCATCGCACATGCAACAAAGAGAGCGATTACAGAAAGAATGGATAAAGACCCTGCGTTCTATGAAAAGTTTTCCAGGCTGATCCAGCAGGCGATCGAAGATTTCAGAGCCAAGCGGCTATCGGATCTGGACTATCTGAACAAGGTCGTGGACATCCGTGACAAGGTTGTCGGCAAGATGCATGATGATATCCCGGATAAACTTTCCGGCAATCAAGATGCCATGGCCTATTTTGGTGTTTTATTACCTTTCCTTGAAAAACAAAAAGACCCAGAATCTGTCGCAGCCGATACGGCCATTGCGATTCATGGCATTTTGGAAAAACACCATAAAATTCATTTCTGGGATGACCAGGATGCTCAAAAACGAGTCATTAGCGAAATCGACGATTTTCTCTATGATGAACTCAAAACAAAAAGAAGGATTGAACTGTCGCTCGAGCAAATGGATGACATTATTGAAACGGTGCTGCAGGTGGCAAAACACAGGAGTCGCAGATAGAGATGTCATTAAACCCTGACGAAAGACTCTCGATTGTTTACGGTCAAAAGACTATCGAGTTTAACCTGCTCTATTCTGACAGAAAAACGATGGAAATCGCTGTGCACCCTGACGGGTCTGTTATTGTCAAAGCGCCCGTCCAATCAGACATTGGGACAATAAAAAAGAAAATCAAGAAACGAGCTCGCTGGATTCTCAAACAGCTGAATTATTTCAAACAGTTTAATCCCAAAACGCCTGACCGGTGTTACGTGAACGGCGAGACCCACATGTATCTCGGCAAGCAGTACCGCTTAAAGCTAGCCCAAGGACCGGAAAACTCGGTTAAATTAACTCGCGGTCTATTTTACATCACTTGCCGGAATGAACCCACCCCGGAAACGGCAAAAAAGCTCTTGAATCAATGGTATACAGATAAAGCCCGGCATCAGTTTACCGAGAGGCTGGATCGCTGCTGGCAGCAATTCAACAGTCTTGATAGCGACAAACCCGGGTTATCCATAAAGCGAATGCACAAAAGGTGGGGTAGCCTTTCGGAGAGGGGCACACTCACACTTAATACAGCCTTGATCCGAGCGCCAAAAGAATGTATCGATTATGTTGTTACGCATGAACTGTGCCATTTGAAATATCCCAATCACAGCCCCGAGTTCTACAATCTCCTCGATTCCGTCCTTCCGGAATGGGAAAAAATAAAACACAAACTTGAACTCGGTATGGTATGATGGTGTACGGGAAAAGCAAAATTATGGGCACCTATGTTTTAACCTCCTAAAATACTTGGGATTGCATCAGGTATGACGCATGCTGAACGATTCAACCTCCTTTCCGGGATTGGCCCCCAAAACGCTCCGCAGCACCAACCAAAATCGAACGACAATACGAGTACAAGGCCCTTCCCCTGCTGAACGAGGTGATTGACTTTAGCTTCCGGTGACCCCCTACCTCTTGCCATGAATACCGGCAAGAATTCTCGTTCAAAGAGTTGCTCCTTTCGTGTGTTCCGTGGTATTCTTTTGTTTTTGATCTTCCGACCTTGAAAACCACTCCTCCCCCCTGGATTTCTGCTTGCGCAGGAATGACAGCGACAGCCCTTTCAAATGTTCTTTTCCCTTCCCGAAAGCCTGCCCCCATTTTTCCATTGCATACCACAACATGCTTTAGTATACTAAAACATGCATGTGTCAAAACACCGGATGCGTAACGCCTGACATCCACTGGACCTCAACCTCATTCAATGGGGGGACTCTATGCGATACCCCATCATTCTGTTTTTGCTGTTGCCCCTGCTGTTCGGGGCGTGTCAAACCACTCAAAAAGACGAGGCTATGATGACGTTTCAATCCGATCTCGAATTTTTACAATCCCATCTCGATGTGATTCTGCTCCACGATCCGGACCACACCGCCCAGGTGGCGGTGAGTCCCGAGCTGCAGGGACGTGTCCTCACCAGCACCGCCCGCGGACCCGAAGGTATGAGTTACGGCTGGATCAACCGCGAACTCATCGCCTCCGGGGAAAACAATCCCCACATGAACGCCTTTGGTGGCGAGGATCGCTTCTGGATGGGTCCGGAAGGCGGACAGTTTTCCATCTTTTTCAAAGCCGATACCCCGTTTGACCTGGAGCACTGGTTCACGCCTCCTCCCATCAATGAGGTGGCCTATCCGGTGCGCGCGCACGACGATACCAGCATCACATTCGCCAAATCCTTTACCCTCACCAACTATTCCGACACCGTGTTCGAGGTTCAACTCGACCGGACGATCTCGTTGATCTCCCCAAAGGTCGCTCTCAATCATCTGCACCTGGATCCGACTTTCGATGTGGACATGGTTGCCTTTGAATCCGACAACAAGATCACCAATACGGGAAGCCGGGCCTGGGTCAGAGAGACCGGACTGCTGTCCATCTGGATTGTGGGCATGTTCCGTCCCTCCCCCGGTGTCACCATCGTGCTGCCCTATACCCCCGGCCCCGAATCGGAACGGGGACCTGTGGTCAACGATGCCTATTTCGGTCCCGTGCCCAAAGACCGGCTCAGGATTGGTGACGAGGCCGTCTATTTCAGCGGGGACGGTACCTATCGCAGCAAAATCGGACTGACCCCTCAACGCAGCCGCCCCGTCATCGGCAGTTACGACGCAGATCACAACGTGTTGACGCTGGTACAATTCAGCCTGCCGACGTCGTTACAGGGCTATGTCAACTCGATGTGGGAGATGCAGGACGAACCCTACAGCGGCGACACGGTCAACAGCTATAACGACGGTCCACCGGCACCGGGCGCCAAGCCGCTGGGACCCTTTTACGAGCTGGAAACCTCCTCCCCCGCCGCCGCCCTGAACCCCGGGGAACAGACGGACCATCTGCATCGTACGTTCCATTTTCAGGGAGACCACGACACCCTGGATCGCATTGCCCGGCACACCCTTGGCGTCGGTCTCGACACCATCACCAGCGCCCTCGAGTGATCCGTGTCCAAAGCATTCCTGACAATGCGGGGCATCAGCAAAACCTTTCCGGGCGTCAAAGCACTCGACCAGGTCGATCTTGAGGTCCGCTCCGGGGAGGTGCACGCCCTGCTGGGTGAAAACGGCGCCGGAAAATCGACGCTCATCAAAGTGCTCGGCGGTGTTCACAAACCCGATGCCGGCTCCATCTGTATCGACGACCAACCGGTGCGCTTTGACACCACCCGCGATGCAGAAGAGGCCGGCATCGCCATCATTCATCAGGAACTCAACCTCGTTCCACAGATGACGGTGGCGGAAAACATCTATCTGGGAAGAGAACCCCGAACCCGGTGGGGATTTGTCCGCTTTAACAAAATGCGTCGCGACGCACGCGCCGAATTGAGCCCTCTGGATACCCGTATCCATCCCGCCCGCCCCATATCGGAATACAACGTGGGACAGCAGCAACTGGTGGAAATCGCCAAAGCGCTGTCCATGCATGCGCGCGTGGTGGTGATGGATGAACCCACCTCCGCCCTCAGCGATCAGGAAGTGGAGAATCTCTTCCGGGTGATCCGAACCCTCCGGGACCAGCAGGTCGCCATCATCTATATCAGTCACAAACTCGATGAAATATTCGACATCGCCGACCGGGTCTCTGTATTGCGGGATGGCCGCTCCATGGGGACACGAGTCGTTTCGGAAACAGACTCTGCCGAACTGGTCAAATTGATGGTAGGCCGAAAATTGGATGACTTTTTTCCAAAGCAAAGCGCACAAAAAGGGGAAGAGGTGCTGCGGGTATCGAACCTGTCGGTACGGCATCCGCAGCGACCCGACACGCTCCTGTTGGATTCCATCGATCTCCATCTGCAACGGGGAGAGATCCTCGGCATCGCCGGGCTGATGGGAGCCGGACGATCGGAACTGTTGATGACGATATTCGGCAACCCTCCGGGTGAACGCGTGTCTGGTACCACCACATTACGCTCGCACCCCGTCACCATTTCGTCTCCTGTGGATGCCATCGACCATGGCCTGGGGCTGGTGACCGAGGACAGAAAGCTGCAGGGGCTGTTTCTGCGACTGGGGGTCAAAACAAACATGACCATCACCAGCCTGAACAAAACCGTTGTCGGGGGCCTGATCCGACCCAACCGGGAAGAAGAGATGGCCCGGGACTATATCCAGCGGTTGAAAATCAAGGCCCCCGGTCTCACCAGTGCCGTGCAAACCCTGAGCGGGGGCAATCAGCAAAAAATCATTCTGGCCAAATGGCTTCTCACCGATCCCCTCATCCTCCTGCTCGATGAACCCACCCGCGGTATCGATGTGGGAGCCAAAGCGGAACTCTATCAGTTGATCAACCGGTTCGTGCAACAGGGTCTGGGAATCGTGATGGTGTCATCAGAGCTGCCGGAACTGCTGGCCCTCTGCGACCGAATCATGATCCTGTGTGAGGGACGCAAAACAGCGGAATTTCACCACAACGACGCGTCGGAAGAAAAAATCATGACGGCAGCCACGCAATCGCGCTCCTAATCGCGGGGCAATTTCTTACCGCCAATCACGGCAGACAACAACACCCCCTGTCCCCCCGGCAACCGATATTGTACGGGACCCACATCCTTCGCCAGCCACCACGTATGCTCACCCTCCAGATAGGCGTGTTCCACCTGCTCCAGATAGGAATAGCGCAGAGTCCATTTGATGCAATGATCAAACTCTCCGGCAGGAATGGTGACGTGGTCGATAGAGTCGATCCGATACTCCACACGAATGGGTATCGAGGTCTGCGTAGAGTCGGAGCGATATTCGATACCGGTCACCGAACGGCTGTCACCTATCTGATCTGAAACCGGGGTCAACAACAACGGAGGATCGAACTCCAGATCGGGACCCAACGGAATCCGGGAATGAAATTGTATCCAGATCACATGAGAATCCGTTTTGTGGAGATGATCATGCCAGACAATCTCTCCCAGAGAATCCCGGTGAACACGACGCCAGTAAGCCGGGTTTTCTCCGGATTCGATCGCAATTTTACCCATGGGACCTGAATACGTCCAGGATGATCCTTCAGAGAACGGGAAATACGCGTGAGGTTGAAAACCGGCATCACATCCTGCCAGCAGCGCCAGAAACAGGACTGAAACGAGGAGAAAACGAAACCTGTAGAGGGGGTATACGATCATAACGACGCCTCCGCACAGCACATCCATCCGATCCTGCATTCGTTCAATGGACGATCACAGGGGTTGGTTTCAGCCATAGTGAACCGGACGACATATCCGATCCGAAAAAGAATAGTGAACCACAGGGAAAAACTCAAGGATTATCGTATCAGAGGTGGGTCATTCGCAATACGGATCAATCCCATCAATCGCAGAAAACCGGAACCTGTATGTGTAATCGCTACAGAAAGAGTGTTGGTTCTGCACACCACCGGATAGGGAACGGAAGCACCTCTATGACCTGTCAATCATAGGCCAGGACACGAATGATTCCCATGGTGCTACCGGAATCATCCGTAGTGGTGGTGTCATTGACGGAATAGATGGTCTTGACCTGGTTTTTTTCAATAAAGTCATTGACCGATTTATCGAGGTCCTCAAGCTGTGCGATGGTTTTGAAAATTCTCAGATCCGAGGAAAAGGTAACCACTTTAGGCATGTTCATCTCCTTTTTCAACCAGTTGGTCCTGTTGTTCTGTCTCCATATGGGCATCCAGCGTGCGCACCAAGGCATTCCAGGCCAGCGTCGCGCATTTTACACGGGTGGGGTAATCGGCAACGCCCTCCAGAGCATGCAGCTCCTCGAGACCCTGCTCATCCACATCCACGTCCTCTCCGCGGACGAGACGTGAAAAAGTGTCGGCCAGTTCCCTGATTTCCGGAATACGACGTCCTTTGGCGTACTGGGTGAGCAGCGACACCGAGGCCTGACTGATCACACATCCCTGCCCTTCGAAATGAATATCTGCCAGTCGATCCCCGTCAAATTTGACGTGGAGTTTGACTTCATCACCACAAAAGGGATTTTTGGCATCGATGGTTGAATCCGCGTCCGATAATGGTCCATGATTGCGCGGATTTTTGTAATGATCCAGCAATATGTCCTGATACAGATCATCTAGAGCCATTTTTTAAAAAAGTCCCTTGCTTGATTCAACGCATTAACGAGGGCATCCACATCCTCTTTTGAGTTATAGATATAAAAGCTGGCACGCGCCATGGCGGGCACCTGGAATTTTTTCATCAGCCACTGAGCGCAATGATGACCGGACCGGATGGCAATACCGGAGCGATCCAATGATGTGGCCAGGTCATGGGGATGGAGCGTACCCAGCGTAAAGGATACCACGGGGCCGCGGTGATCCCGGGGACCAAAGATCCGCAGATCTGGTATATCGGACAACTGTTCCATGGCATAGGTTGTGATCTCGCGCTCGTGTTCCTCAATTCCATCAAAGCCAATCTCGGAGAGAACATCGATGGCGGCAGCCAGACCGATGACCCCGGCGATGTTCTGAGTACCTCCCTCGAATTTCCAAGGGAGGTCATTCCACGTGGAAAAAGTATACCCCACCTCCCGGATCATGTCCCCGCCATATTGCACCGGATTCATCTCCTGCAACAGCTCTTCTTTGGCTGCGAGGACGCCGATACCGGTGGGTCCCAACATCTTGTGTCCGGAAAAGGCATAAAAGTCGGCATCCAGGTGCTGCAGTGACACCGGCTGATGCGGAACACCCTGTGCGCCATCCACGACCACATAGACACCCTTGTCATGAGCCAGACGGACGATATCCTGAACCGGATTGACGGTACCCAACACATTGGAGACATGCGTCACGGCCAGCAACCGGGTTTTGGGTGTCAACAGTCGATCCAGCTCCTCCAGAGAGAGAACACCGTCTTCAGAGGCAGGCCATACTTTTAGAGTGGCACCGGTGCGCCTGGCCAGCATCTGCCACGGCACAATATTGCTGTGGTGCTCCAGTTCCGACACAAGGATCTCGTCGTCCGCCTGAACAAAGCGGTTGCCCCAACCCACGGCAATGGTGTTCATGGCATCGGTGGTGCCACGGACAAAAATCACCTGCCGGGACGGAATATCGATAAAATCCGCAATGCGTTCGCGGGCTCCTTCATATCGTTCGGTCGCCCGCTCGGCGATGGCATAGGCGCCCCGGTGAACATTGGCGGCATACTCCTGATAATACCCGGACACCGCACGGATGACCGCGTCCGGTTTTTGCGTCGTGGCCGCACTGTCCAAATAGACGAGATTACGATGATCGGGATGACTGAACAGGGGAAACAGAGATTTACAATCCAGTATGCTGGTATTTTGTTGTGACAAAGGATTCAACCCGTCTTCCGATTTATGATAGACAAAGATGATACCCGAAACTTTCGGGCTCACTACAACTCTACATAGACCTTGCCGTCCTGTATTCGGGTTTCATAGGTGACCAGGTCGTCATACGCCGGCAGTGAAAGAGGCGATCCCGTCTCAGGATCAAAGGTGGCACCATGCATGGGACAGACCAGATGCCCGTCCTGCAGAAACCCGTCGGAGAGCGGAAACTCTTCATGCGAACAGCGGTCTTCCAGCGCGAATACCCGCTCACCTCGCCGTACCACCACAAGACGCTCATCATCCACCTCAAACCGTCGCAACACATCGGGCTGAAGATCATCCAGATGACATAAAAACGTCATAGCGCATTGTCCTCTTAACCGTGTTAAAGAATCCCCAGCTCCAGCTGGCCCTCTTCCGTCATCATATCCTGATTCCAGGGAGGGTCCCAGACGATTTCCACATTCACTTTATTAACACGCGAAATCTCGGCCACCCGCTGTTCCACTTCCATGGGCAGACTCTGCGCCGCAGGACAGGCCGGAGAAGTGAGTGTCATTTTGATATCGATCACTCCCAGTTCGGTGGCATTGATTTCATAGATGAGACCCAGGTCATAGATATTGACCGGAATCTCCGGGTCATACACCGTACTGATCGCTTCGACGACCTCATCCAAAAGATCGTCCAGCGGATCCTGGTCTGTTACAGTCATACAGAACATCCTATTATAAAGACATATTCACAAAAAATTCATTTCTTCATTGTTCACAACCGCGCTCGTTTTGAGCTCGAAATATAGCCCTTATTGGGAATCCGGAAGCGCCCGGTTCAGCCAGTCCAGAACAAGCGCCTCGGATGTCTCCCGGGCGGAGGATGATTTGATCTGATCCGTCACATCCCCTGCAAACGAGTGCACCATCATCTTTTTTGCCAGCTTCCGACCGATACCACGGGATCGGAGATAGTGAATGCCGTCTTCATCCAACTGTCCCACCGTACCACCATGCGTACATTTTACATCGTCTGCAAAAATTTCCAGCATCGGTTGAGTGTCCACCGCTGAGGTGTCGGACAAAAGCAGATTTTTGTTGTTTTGAATGGCATCGGTTTTTTGTGCCTTTTGATGGACATAAATCTTGCCGTTAAAAACGCCGGACGCTCTCTTGTCCAGTATGCCCTTGTACAGCTGTCGGCTGCTGCCATGCGGTTCTATATGCTCAATAGTGGTATGATGATCCATATGCTGCTTTCCGGTGGCCATAAACAATCCATTCAATGTGCTGGTCACATTGTCACCCGCTAGAACCGACCGGATATCATTCCGCACCAGAGCACCGCCAAACGACATGGAATAGGTGGCAAACTGGCTGTCCCGCTCCTGATACAGGACCTGCACGGAAACATGATAGGCAGAGGTGCTCTCCCGCTGAAACCTTATGTGTTCCACAGACGCATTCGCCCCCACCACAAACTCTGTAACCGGATTGGTAAAATAGCGACCGCGGTCAGATCCACCATAACTCTCGACAAGGGTTGCTTCTGCCTGAGAACCAAAGCGACACAACAATCGGGGATGCGTAACCACCTCATTGTCTTTTGCGTCCGTCCAAAAAATGACCTCGATGGGCGTTTCGATTCGAACGGAATCCGGAACCCAGAGATAAACGCCATCCCGGATAAACGCGGCATTCAGTTCGGCAAAGGGATGGTTGAGCGGTTCGGTATACTGACCCAAATGATTCTCGATGGCGCTGGACTGTTGTTCAAAGGCCCGTACCAGATTGAAAAGAACCACGCCATCGGGCAGCGAGTCCACTCTCGAGAGGTGCCGGGAATACCGGCCATTCAGAAACACCAATCGATGACTGTTGGGATCCACCGCCAGGGTCTCGATATTGTTTTCGATTTCCGAGGTCGATTTCAGGACCTCGGCCGGTGTGAACCGCCGTTTTAACAATGGATTCAAATCGGTGTGTCGCCACAACTCCTGCTTTCGATGTGGAAATCCCAATGTTTCAAATCTTTGGAATCCCTGTACACGAAACTGGTTAATAGAATCTGTGAGGGCATCTTTTCCATTGCCCTGATCGCGAAAGTTGGTTTCTACCCATTCGCGGTTGTCTTGTTTTATACTCATATCGATCGCTCTCAAATAATGTCATTTATCAGATTCAATCCGTGGGAAGCGGCCATGGTGGTTACCGGTGTTGCGCGGCCTGACATGCGCTCCGGCTCCAGAGTCTCTCAGGCCGTGACGCCGGCCTTTTCGTTCACCAGATGTTCGGACTTTATCTGGTCATAGCCGTGTTTTTCCAGGTCATAGGCGAGCTCTTTGCCACCGGACCGGACGATTTTACCGTTGTACAGAACATGAACAAAATCCGGTACAATATACTCCAAAAGACGTTGATAGTGGGTGATCACCACAAACGCACGATCTTCCGAGCGCAGTTTGTTCACGCCACTGGCCACGATTCTCAGGGCGTCGATATCCAGGCCGGAATCGGTTTCATCCAGCACGGCAAGACGGGGTTCCAGCACCGCCATCTGAAGGATTTCATTTCGCTTTTTCTCCCCGCCGGAAAAACCTTCATTTACCGACCGTTTGAGAAACGACTCGTCCATATCCACAAGTTTGAGTTTTTCCCGGATCAGTTTGATGAATGCGGCCGCGCCCACCGGTTCCAGCCCCTGGTGTGTTCGCACTTTATTCAGTGCGGTTCTCAGAAAATAGGTCGAGTTGACGCCGGGAATTTCCACCGGATATTGAAAGGCCAGGAACATTCCCTCCCGGGCCCGGATTTCGGGATCCATGTCCAATAGATCGTTTTCATTGAACAGAATCTGTCCGCCGGTCACCTCATATTCTTCCCGGCCCGCCATAATATTAGCCAGGGTGCTCTTGCCGGATCCGTTGGGTCCCATAATGGCATGCACCTCACCGGCATTGACCTGCAGGTCGATGCCCTTGAGTATTTCCTTGCCTTCAACTGACGCTTTTAGCTGTTTGATTTCAAGCATGATTGTGTACTCCTGTTACGTTCTATCAACCGACAACCGGTGGATCCCGGTTCGTTTGCCTAGCCGACACTGCCTTCAAGACTCACAGACAATAATTTTTGTGCCTCTACCGCGAATTCCATGGGCAATTCCGCAAACACCTCTTTGCAAAATCCATTAACAATCATCGACACCGCATCCTCGGTATCGATACCGCGCTGATTCAGATAGAAAATCTGATCTTCACCGATTTTTGAGGTGGTGGCCTCGTGCTCCAGATGAGCGGTGGGATTCTTTACGTCAATATAGGGAAAAGTATGCGCCCCGCATTGGTCGCCGATTAGCATGGAATCACACTGGGAGAAATTTCGGGCACCGCTGGCACCTTTGAGCACCTTGACCTGACCCCGGTAACTGTTTTGTCCCCGCCCAGCGGAAATGCCTTTGGAGACGATGATACTCCTGGTATCCTTGCCGATGTGAATCATTTTGGTCCCGGTATCTGCCTGCTGACGATTGTTGGTGAGAGCCACCGAATAAAACTCTCCCACCGATTGATCTCCCATCAACACACAGCTGGGATATTTCCAGGTGATCGCAGATCCGGTTTCCACCTGGGTCCAGGAAATCTTTGACCACCGGCCTTTGGCCAGTCCGCGCTTGGTGACAAAGTTGTAAATACCGCCTTTGCCGTCCTTGTCTCCCGGATACCAATTCTGCACGGTGGAATACTTTATTTTGGCCTCATCCAGCGCGATCAACTCCACCACAGCGGCGTGCAACTGGTTTTCGTCTCGCATGGGCGCTGTGCACCCCTCAAGATAACTCACAGACGCCCCTTCTTCCGCAATGATCAGAGTGCGCTCAAACTGTCCGGTATTGGCGGCATTGATGCGAAAGTAAGTGGAAAGCTCCATGGGACACTGGACGCCTTTGGGGACATAGACGAATGAACCGTCTGAAAACACAGCCGAATTCAATGCGGCGAAAAAATTGTCGTTATATGGCACCACCGTACCCAGATAGGCTTGCACCAGGTCGGGATGATTTTGTATGGCCTCGGAAAAGGAACAAAAAATAATTCCCAGATCCTTTAGCTTTTGCTGAAAGGTCGTGGCTACCGACACACTGTCCAGCACCGCGTCCACAGCCACTCCTGCCAGCTGCTTCTGTTCCTCAAGAGGAATGCCCAGTTTGTTGTACATCTCGATGATGGCCGGATCCACCTCATCCAGCTTCTTGGGACCGGGCTTGTGGCTCTTGGGTGCCGAATAATAAACAATGTCCTGATAATCGATGGGCGAATAATTCACATTGGACCAGTCCGGTTCCTGCATGGTGATCCAGTTCCGGTAGGCCTTGAGTCTCCAATCCAGCATGAATTCGGGTTCATTCTTTTTCGCCGAAATCAATCGGATCACATCCTCGTTCAATCCCTTCGGCGCGCTGTCACTGTCGATGTCGACATGAAACCCGTATTTATAGTCCTGTTCTGTCCATTGTTCAATGGTTTTGCTGCTGTCACTCATAGAGCAGACTCCTTTGGCGACGGTTGAGTGGTACCGACCAGGTCGGCCAATGTAAGGGTCCTGAAATAATCCACAAGATGGTCCTGAACCGGTTGGAAGCGATCCCTGAGGGTACAAAAATCAATCCGGTCGCAACGGGGATAATCGGTCCGACATTCTGTGATACGAATGGGACCTTCCAGTGCTTCAACCACATCCGCCAGCGTGATGTCATCCGGCTCTCGGGTCAAAACATAACCGCCATGGACCCCTTTGATGGACTGGATAATATGATGTCGGACCAGCTTTTGCAGGATCTTGGCCAAAAGAGGATGCGGAATCCGATGTGTGTCTGCGATTTCCTTGGCGGTGACCAGAGCATCTCCGGTTCGGCTCATCATGGTTTCCAGAGCCAACAATCCGTATTCGGTTTTTTTATTCAGTTTGAACACGAGCGCCCCT
The DNA here is from genome assembly GCA_964413725.1 of uncultured Cytophagia bacterium. Taxonomy (GTDB): domain Bacteria; phylum Zhuqueibacterota; class Zhuqueibacteria; order Residuimicrobiales; family Oceaniaggregativiventaceae; genus CAYPUH01. The sequence continues at coordinate 2,727 of CAYPUH010000058.1, read as the reverse complement.
AAAGTGGACCAAATTGGTCCTGTTTTAATTCACAAAACAGTATAAAGGTTCCAAATATTCCAGGGTTTCGGCCCTTAAAAAAAAACCCCCAACCGGAGTCGGGGGCCAGAGCGTTTAATAGCATTCGATCAAATTGAGGTAAAAACCGTCCGGATACGATCCAGAGCCCAGTCGACCTCTTTCCGTGTGATCACCAGCGGAGGAGCCAGACGGATAATATTTTCGTGTGTATCCTTGGCCAGGATCCCCTCTTCTTTCAGTGCTTCGCAGAACCGTCGTGCCCCCCCGGCATCGGGTTTCAGCACCACTCCGATCCACAGCCCGCGTCCCCGGATAAGATCGATATAGGGTGTATCGATACTGCGGAGACCGTCGATAAAATATGCACCCAGTTCCGCAGCGTTCTCGACCATATGCTCTTCGGTCAACACCTTTAGAGCTTCCCGGGCGACCGCACAGGCCAGGGGATTGCCGCCATAGGTGGAGCCGTGAGTCCCTGGTTCCAGGGTTCCCAGAATCTCCCTGCTGGACAACGCTTTTCCGATGGTGATCATATCCGGCTTAACGCCTTCATGTTCACTGGCCAACAGACGGCCCGTCCGGCCCAATCCGCTCTGAATTTCATCGGCAATCAACAGGACATTATTTTTTTTGCAGATCTCGGCCGCGGTTTTCAAATACCCTTCCGGAGGAATCACCACACCAGCTTCACCCTGAATGGGTTCTATCAGAAACGCCACGGTATTGGGCGTTACGGCGTTTTCCAATGCTTCGGCATTGCCATAGGGAACCATGACAAAACCGGGTGTAAACGGTCCATACTGTTCGTAGGAAGAGGGGTCATCGGCAAAGGAAACGATAGTGGTGGTGCGTCCATGAAAATTGGAGGAGCAGACAATAATATCCGCTTTGTTGGCTTGTACGCCCTTGACCTTGTACCCCCATTTCCGGGCGGTCTTGATCGCCGTTTCAACCGCTTCAGCGCCACTGTTCATGGGCAAAATCATGTCATAGTCCAGCAACTCACAGGCCTCGCGGGCAAAAAGGGGCCACAAATTGTTGCGAAAAGCCCGGCTCGTCAATGTCACGTTTTCCGCCTGGTCCTGCAGAGCGTTTACCAGGCGGGGATGACAATGACCCTGATTCACCGCTGAATACGCCGCAAGACAATCCATATATTTTTTCCCATCCACATCCCACACCCAAACCCCTTGGGCCCGTTCAATAACCACGTCAAGAGGATGGTAATTATGAGCACCGAATTTATCTTCAATTTCGATGAAATCACGTGTATTCATATAGCCTCCCGATGATCAGGATTTGATATCTCTCGTCAGGATTTATAAAAACAATACAACGTCCCCCAATCCGACTGGAGACAATGCTTTAAAATTTTCCGAATCTAATGATTCAAGCCAGAAAAAGCAAGGAGTTATACGCAGCTCTACGGATTCTTTTCTCTTGATTGTCGGGCATTTTTCTTGTATTTTTTAAACGTTTTAGAGTGGGTCATTTAAAACCTAAACAGACAACACCGCCGGCCAAATGCCGGCGATAGAGGGTACCATGGAAATGGTTTGTGGCCGACACCACACCCTCATATCCTGCCTCGTCCAAAACCTGAGACAATGCAAGAAAGGAGTCGACGTGCGAGTACTATCGGGAATCCAGCCCTCGGGTCAGTTACATTTGGGCAATTATTTTGCCATGATGAAACGAATGATAGAGTATCAAAACGATCACGATCTCTTTTGCTTTATCGTCAACTATCACGCCCTCACTACGGTCTCCGATTCAGAACGGCTCAGCCGTCAAACCTATGAGGCGGCCTGTGACTTTTTGGCTCTGGGTATCGATCCGGATAAATCCACGTTTTGGGTCCAATCCGACGTTCCTCAAGTGACCGAGTTGACCTGGATCCTGTCCAACGTGACATCCATCGGACTCTTGGAACGCGCTCATTCCTACAAAGATAAAATTGCCAAGGGCGTCCTTCCCAACCACGGGCTGTTCGCCTATCCGGTATTGATGGCAGCAGACATCCTACTCTTTGGGGGTGAACGGGTGCCGGTAGGGAAAGACCAAAAACAGCATCTGGAGATGACCCGGGACATCGCCATCCGGTTCAATCAACTCTATGGTGAGACCTTTGTGGTCCCCGAACCGGACATTCCGGATGAAGTCGCCATGGTACCGGGTATCGACGGCCAAAAAATGTCAAAGTCGTACGGCAACACCATTGACATCTTTGCCGACTATGGCTCATTAAAAAAGCGGGTCATGTCCATAGTCACCGACGCGACACCCATCGACGAACCCAAAGATCCGGACAGCTGTACTCTCTTTGCCATCTATTCCCTGTTTCTGGATCCAGCTGGCCGGCAGGACCTGCGGGAACGTTATCTCAAACCTGGACTGAAATATGTCTCGGTCAAGAAAGAGTTGTTAAAAATCGTATGGGAGTATTTCGCACCGTACCGTGAACGACGGGAAGAGCTCCTGAAGGATCGGGAAACCGTTCTCGGCTATCTAAAAACAGGAGCCGAAAAAGCCCGCTCGGTGGCGACCGAATATTTAACCCGAACCCGACACAATGTGGGTCTGATCTATTAAGAGATCTCACTTCTCGGCTCATACCCAGACCTGACGAAAGGAGTGTTTTATGAAACGTTTTTTCTTGCTGCTCACGCTGTTGGCTCTGGTCGGAACATCGCTGACAGCTGAAAA
>CAYPUH010000057.1:0-17751 GCA_964413725.1 uncultured Cytophagia bacterium | reverse complement strand
AAAAAGGGGTCTATTCTGCTCGCACAACGAGCGGGAGTACCGATTTTGCCGATAACGTTTGCCGCTGAACATCCCATCGTATTCAATAGCTGGGACCGGTTTACATTGTGGCGGCCCTTTTCCCGGGTGGTACTGTTGTATGGGAAACCGATAGTCATACCCAGGGATCTTGATGAGACGGAGCTGGAAGCCCATCGTCAGGCTGTTGAGGACGCCATGAAGCAACTGGAGCGAGATGCCGATGCGATTTTTTGAAACAAAATGGCCGGCTCTTCTGTTATGGCCGTTTTCGTTACTTTATGGTTCGGTCGTGCAGGTGCGCAACTGGTTGTATGACCGAGGTCTTTTGCAGCAGCATCGATTGCATTGTACGGTTATCAGTGTCGGCAATATCCGTGTCGGTGGAACGGGCAAGACGCCAACCGTTTTATGTCTGGCAGAGTTGCTTCAGGAGCGGGGTTTGCTGGTGGGGATTTTGAGCAGGGGGTATGGCCGGACCTCCCGGGGTCCTGTATGGGTATCTGATCGCAAGGGTGTTTTGGTGGGACCGGAGGACGCCGGCGATGAGCCCTTTTTGATGGCCCGGGCTCTTGATGTTCCCGTACTGGTCGATTCCGATCGTGTGCGGGGTGGACGGATGATGCTGGATCGATACGATCTGGATGTGATCATCCTGGATGACGCCTTTCAGCATCGTCGACTTTACCGTAATGTGGATATCGTAACCATGGCCGGAAACCGGGATGTGGGAAACAGGTGGTGCTTACCGGCTGGTCCGCTGCGTGAATTCCGACGCAATCTTCGCCGCGCGGATGTGGTCTGGATCAATCAGACCGCACGGGTTGATGTACGGATGCATGAAGCACGCTCGTGTGAGATTGTCGCACACTATGAACCGGACTCTATGGTGGATGGATCTGGTCGGGTGTTGCCGGTACAGTTGTCGGGAACGCGGGTTCTGGCCTTTTGTGGCCTCGCCAGTCCGGAACGGTTTCGCAACACACTGGAGCAGTTGGGAGCCACTGTGCATTCATTGATTCCGTTTCCGGATCACCATCGGTATCAGGATCGTGATCTGGACCGTCTCGAACGGCAGTTTTCAGAAAGTGGCTGCGAATGGATGATGACCACTGAAAAAGATTGGGTCAAGATATCAAACGGTCGTGATCTGGGCTCTCACTGGCGGTGTCTTCGGGTGAGGCTGGTGCCCGTCGATCCGGATCAGGTGTCCCGCACCCTGTGCGCGACAGTGGGTTGTTAAGAATTTGAACAAATCGACCAAAGTGTATCATAATAATACAGAAATGTCTTGCTATTTTACGAAATAATTGGTAGAATTTTATTGATGCGTCAGACAAACATTTTTTCAATGTAACAGGAGCAGCTCTATGTCTGTAATGGGAAACAAATTGCTGCTCATGTTGTCACCGGGTTAACAATAGGCGCACTGTGGGGAGGACGGATCTGGAGTTCATTTAATTGTCGTTAATGCAAAGAGGGGAGGTGAAAGGAGGTTGGGTGGAATCCGAGCATGAGATGAGAAAGAGCAGGAATCAAAACGGATAGGGTGAACGTCTCCGGAGTGAGAGTATATGGAAAATGCGACAGATAAGAGACAGCGCAAGGCTGTCATATTGGTCGTCGATGACGACAAGAATATCAGTAAAATGATAGAGGCCACGCTTCGCAAGGAAAAGAAATATGAAATTCGAACTGCATTGAGTGGGGAAGCGTGTCTGAACGTGATCCGTGAGGAACGTCCAGACCTGGTGTTGCTCGACATTCAGATGCCGGGTATCGACGGTATCGAGACCCTGAAGCGAGTCAAGGAAGAAAATTCTTTGATCCCGGTGATCATGATGACAGCTCATGGAACCATCGAGCGGGCCGTCGAGTCGATGAAATTGTCTGCCTATGATTTTTTAACAAAGCCCTTTAATCGCGACCGTTTGTTGGTGACCATCAACAATGCTCTGCTGAACAGTTCTTTGAGACGAGAAGTTGATGAGCTCCGATCCGAGCTGAAAGACAAATATGCGTTTGAGAATATCATCGGAGAGAGTGGAGTGATGCAGGATGTCTTTCAATCGGTCAGCAAGGTCGTGGATAGCAATGTAACGGTCTTGATTCAGGGAGAAAGTGGTACTGGGAAGGAATTGATTGCCCGTGCCGTTCATTATCATTCCAGTCAACGCAATGGCAAGCCGTTTGTTGCGGTCAACTGTTCTGCATTACCCGAGTCTCTATTGGAGAGCGAGCTTTTTGGTCATGAAAAAGGGGCATTTACGGGTGCAACCGCTCGTCGGGTGGGTAAATTTGAGCAGGCAAATGGGGGGACGATTTTTCTGGATGAAATCGGTTTGATGAGTTCCGCGACTCAATCCAAGTTGCTTCGGGTTTTGCAGGAGCGCGAGTTCGAACGGGTTGGAGGCAATGAACTGGTCAAGGTGGATGTCCGTGTGATTTCTGCCACCAACAAAGATTTGGAAGAGGCGATGAAAAACGGTGAATTCCGGGAAGACCTCTATTACCGCATCTCTGTTTTTCCTATAAAACTGCCTCCTCTCCGGGATCGCAAGGAAGACATTCCTCCGCTTGCCGGGTATTTTTTGAAAAAATTCAATGCGCAAGAGGGTAAAAAGATAGAGAGCATATCCGGGGACGCACTGGATTTGATGATGGCCTACAACTGGCCGGGCAACGTGCGCGAGCTGGAAAACGCGATCGAACGGGCCACGGTATTGAGTGATGGTCCGGAGATCCAGGCCAATGATTTACCCGCTGCTGTCAAAGCCATTGGTGAAAAACGGATCTATGAATCTGACAGCACCCTGGCGAACTGGATTGAGCGGCTGGAAGAAAAGGCACTGCGGCAGGCGCTGCTGGAATGCGAGGGAAATATTTCAAAAACAGCCAAAAAGCTTGGGATCGGCCGTGCCACGATCTACCGCAAGGCCAAAAAATATGGTCTTCCCATGGTCAAGAATTAGCCGAACCGCAAACGTCTTTTCGATCAGATCCTTCCATCATTGCAATTTTTTTTAAACGAGTGCCCGGCCCTTGGGTCGGGTTTTTTGGGCAGTTTCCCTTCCCGATACCACATTTTGCTTTCCGATTTTTACGAAACAGAAATGTCAGTAGGTCCGAATCGCTATGGATAAGGGCTATTGTTACGGGTGTACGATTATGAATCACTGTATCGCAGCGATACAATTTTGTAATTTTCATTACAATTGCCGTCCTCTGTCACTTTAGAAAAATCAATTTGTTGTCGTTGTTTTATGTCACCTCTTCTGTGGTACACGATTTGCTGGAGAATACACAGTCTGAGCATACAGACCAGCTGTGATGAGTGGAGGTGGCATTCCTGCCTAATGAACTAACCGTCTTTTGTATCTGCTCCAATTCACTCAGCCAGCTCGCCAAACAGTACAAAATTATGAACCACAAAAGACGCTGCTGAACCCTATGAAAACGGCTAACCTATCGCAACTCGTCAAGAATATCGTCACGGGAGATTTTTGCCAAACCGAATTGATACAGTTTATCAATCTCGCCCAAAAAATTTCTCTGAGTTATTTAAAATTTCAAGAAATTCTCGGAAAGCGGATATCCGGTGAACGGCTGGAGACGGATGTAGAGCTGGAGGATTTGGCTCTGGATTGCATAGCAGAACTGTTTGCCCGGGAGGATGAAACCACTTTTCCTCAGCTCCGTCGCTATTATGGCCCCAAATTTGAGCAAGATCCTGATCTGAGTGATGCGGATGTTTTGATCTTGACCCGCCGGCTGGTGGTGCGCAAGACCAAGCAGGAATTGTCGCGTATTTTCAGGGAGCGGGATCCGGAGGGAGCCAAGATTGTTCGCAACATCAAAGTGGCGGTTCGGAATTCGGAAAAATTGCATCTCTTTCGTGAAATGGGACGCGACACCATTTTCTATTCCAATGGTCTGGACGTGAATTCGGTCACATCCGAAGAGCAGTGGTGCTCCTATCTGCGCCGGGATATGCCTCCAATTCCTGAGGAGGTATTAACCAGCAATTTTGTGGACATTTACGATCCAAGTCAATCCGTTTCTACCACAATCAAACGCCTTTTCGAACAAGTTCATCATCAGGAATCCTATCAAAATTTTCTTGCGTTGGAAGCTATTGTCAAGCTGGTTCGGAATGTAAAATTTGAAGCCTTTCGAGAGAGACTGATCTCAGAGGAATCCATCCCCACTCCTCAGGATGAATTGGAAAGCAAAGAGATCGAGGGATATATTTCCCGGGTCATGGAACATGTTTCTGAAAAAATCAGAGCTCAATATCTCGAGACCGGTAAGCTGGATGCTGACAAAGTGGCCATCTATGAAAAAGCGCTACGTGATGTTCTGTTTGACCTGATTCAGCGCAAGGACAACTCTTCCTATTTTCGTAATTTAAAGTACTATCTTCCCGATTTGACGCAGCAAGACTATCGGCTCAAGGAACGTTCTGTATTCGAGTATCTGGCCAAGGTAGCCAAACGTGAATTTCGCAGACATCTCAAAGAGATGTTGTAAATTTTTTTCCGTAAAATTCATGCTTTGCTCGTATGGTAGGATGCGTTTGTAACAAAATGGTACACATGTCTTGAGCCAAAACAAAAAGCTGCGTCGCCCATGAAAGCCTCTACCTATCTTGATTCGAGATGTCCGGACAATCGTCAACTGGAATTGTTGATTCTCGATGTGGAATTGTCCGAAGAAACGCGGAAGCGTTTGCAGATGCATATTCAACAGTGCGAGGTCTGTCAGAAACGGTCCAGAGAGATTGACACATTTTATTCTCTGTTGTTGCAGGAAATCAGCATGCCTGTCACGGACCGGGTTCTCGAATTTTCAAAGTCATTGAGTGATCGAAGCACTGAATATGCAATGGTGAGATGTGATCCGATTGAACCGCAAACCAGGGACGGGGAGCAGCACTTTCAGGCTGCTTTGGTCTATCGGCGGAACGGCAAACCCGATTCTTCTGGAGAGAAGATGATTTATCGGGATCTGGAGCCGTCCCAGTTTGGTATGCGATTGATAACGGATCCTGACTGCAAACTTTTGCTCATTTATCTGTACTCTAACGGAAGGCAAGACTATAACCGTTGGGTTCTTTCTATCCCCGGCATCGCTCCGGAGATTCATTTTAATCGTGGGGGATATGCCGCCATACCTCTGGTGTCTCTTGACCGATTCAATGGTGCGGAATTATACTGTCATCATAAACCCATCCAATCCAGCAAAGAGACCCGATTTGAAAGGATATTGGAACGGGCACTCGGATAGTTCAAGTTTAGAACATTGCTATGACAGGCCGGTCGTTTGACCGGCCTTTTTTTTGTTAAAAAGGCTTGACAAGGGACAGTTTTTTAAATATGTTATAATGATAAAGTTTGTCCCGGGTCCCACGGAGATTATATGTCCGGATAGAGTGTATGACCGGACCATCGGCAGGCGAGTTCCCTCGCTACGACCGGTACCGGGACAGACAGGTGAAGCAACAAGCGCAACAACAGGACATTGGGATTCCCGGGCCGGCAACCAGCAGGCTTGGAACCCAGGAACGACAACGGGTTTGTTTTATCCGATTTGATGAAACAAACGGTAATGGACAGCAGGATGACAATGCAACGGGCGAAACTTTTAATCATCGATCATGATGTAAACAACTTACGGCTGCTTGAAAACCATTTCAAGGAGGCGAATTACCACGTTGTCCCAGTCCAGACCGAAAGGGATGCATCCCATGCTCTGGAACAGAACGCCTGCGACCTGATACTCACCGAACTTTCAGCACCCGGTATCGATGGCTACCGTATTCTCGAGACCATTCAACGACAACAAGGCGATACAGCACCCCCCGTTGTTTTTTTAACTCCCAAAAGTGATGTCTGGCACCGTGTTAAAAGTTTCAAACTGGGTGTAAAGGATTATATTGTCAAGCCACGGCACGTGCGAGAGATTGTGGGTCGTGTGGGTATGATCCGGAACCGTTTAAACAAACGCCACTATGATGAATGTGTCGCCAGAAAAAAGTTTGTCGGCCGTTTGGAAGATTTGAGTCTTACTGAACTTATCGAAACGTTTGGTGTGGAACAAAAGTCCGGCATCCTCGGCTTGTATAACGAAAATGGTGTGAGTGGAAAGATCTATTTTCGTGAGGGGGTGGTGATTGACGCGGTGCACAAGCAGATGCGACCGGAAAACGCCATCTACAAAATGATGACGTGGCAGAGGGGCCGATTCTCGATGTGGTTCTGTGATGTGGAGGATGAGGATCGGATAGGCGTGAGCAACATGGGGTTATTATTACAAGGAGCGAAGAGAATGGACCAACGTGAAGAGATTTTGCAACTGCTTCCTTCTCTCGATGCCGTTTTGGTTACCACTCAAAATTTCAAGAAAATCGTCGAAAACCAGGAGCTCGAACCGGATTTGGATCGTTTTATCAGGCTTTTCGATGGTGAACGAACGCTGGGGCGTGTGATCGATGAAAGTCTATATGATGAACTGACGACATTGAAACGGTTACATAAATTGTATGAACTGGGTTTTATCTATGTCATAAGCGATCTCCAGCCAACGCCGTCGTCCAGGACTTTGGAGTCAAAACCATCTGAACAAACAGGTCAATCAGCGCGATCTGTTGATGAACCTGTCGTGGACCGGGCTGATGCAAAGGAAACGGTTTCATCACGCCCCTCTTCCCCACAGCTTGAAAAGGATCAAGCCTCTGGTCCTTCGGACCATCGGGAAGATAGCCAAACCACTCCCTCTGAATCCGAGGAGGCCGATCCGTTTTCCATTTTTCGAAAAGCTGCGGAAACGTCCGAGTCTTTTGGATTCGATCAATGGGATGCGACTCAATTTCCGGATTTGCAGTCTGATGAATCGGTGTTGAGCGGGCAGGAACATCCCGCGGATGAATTGTTTAAAGTGAGAGGGGACGAGCCCACCCCCTCGAAAGAGACGGAAGAACTCGAGCCACAGACGTCTCCTCAGCCCGCTTCCGATGTGTCTCGCGATGATATCAAACAAAAGTTCCGGCGAGCCCGCGGTCACGTGCTGGTGTTTGGTCATGACAGCGATGCCTGGCGACACTGGATTGACGCCACCGTTCAGGGTTCGACGCGCGAGGAACAGGCCCGACAGGAAGATTTGTCCCATCTCTACTATGGGACTGCAGAATTCAGGGGCGGACATTTTTTGAATATCGTCGGAATCCCCCTTGACAAGGAATTTACACCTTATATCGATGTCTTTTCCCGAGCAACGCTGGGGTACATGATTTTTATCGATCTGGAGCAGGTCGATTGGGATTACCAGACCTATCTTAGCCATGTACTGGCAGATAAGGTGGATACGCCGGCGACATTGGTTTTGTATGGGGATGACTATCAACTCGATAAACTGACCGATGAAGAACTGGCCATGCGACTCGGGTACGAGAAACCTCCCCGTATCAGTCGGGTATCCAATATCGATTCCAAAACGGCCCGGCAACATCTGTTCTCTCTGTTCCAAGTGTACTATAAAAAGCAGAGACAGCAGAATCGCGCTGAAACCCATGTATAAGCCGGATTTTCCGGTATAACAACCGATTGAAGCGATATGTCTAAAGACTCTGTACAAGCTTCTTTTTTCCCATTGATTCTCGTCGCCGATCCGACCATCGAACTCGACCATCGGCTCATCGCTCTGTTGCGCGACAATCAATTCCGGGTTGTATTGTGTCAAACCGCCGATGAGGCCCTGTCTCTGGCTGTTCAGGAGGAGCCCCACCTGATTTTGTTGGAATTGAATCAGCCCGACCGCCAGGGGATCGAAGTGTTGCGAGAATTGAGTCATAATATCGCCACGCGTCACATTGCCGTGATGGTGACCACCAAAATGGCGAGAATGGAAGATCGACTCAAGGTTATGCAGATGGGGATTGATGACTTTATCGAAAAGCCTTACTATGCAGAAGAGGTGGTTTCCCGTGCGGAGAGCATCCTGCAAGAGGTTGATTTTATTGATGAGGCGCGGCGCAAGTTCAGGCATGGTTTTTCCGGACAGTTGTCTGAAATGAATGTCTTGGATCTATTACAGACACTGGAATTGGGAAAGAAATCGGGAACTATAATTGTAAATCGTGGTAATCTGGAGGGAATGATCCAGGTCGATCGCGGAACGGTTGTCGACGCAAAGGTGTCTTTTTTCGTGGGTGAAGACGCGTTGTGGAACCTGATCTCCTGGCTGGATGGTCACTTTCAAGTTGTGCTTTCTCATGTGGCCCAGGAGAAAAGGATCCACTCCAGCAGCACGGAAATTCAACATCGGGGAAAGAAACGCATACAACTGGCACGAGAATATCAGGGACAGCTTCCCCCTCTGAACACTGTTTTAAAAGCCGACTGGTCCAGGGTGGAAGATGTCAAGCTCTCCCAGAGCGAACTGGATTTTTTGTCATTGTTTGTACGGCCTCGATCTCTGTTATCTGGAATGGAAAAATGCCGGCTCGATGAACTGGATGCTCTGGCTACCGCACATCGGTTGATCGAAGACGATTTGCTCATTCAAAAGACTCAAACCGAGCGACCTTCTTCAGATCCGACACGGGAGTATAAAGAACAACTGGAACGTGCCCGGAAACGTCTTCCCGATCCCTATAGTCGTATTGCGTCTTTTTTCAAGCGGTCATTCGGGGGACAGGAGCGTAGCCCTGTTGGCGAATCCCGGCCGTCAACATCATCTGTACCGACACGGGCACCGCATCATGTGCACTTGACGCGCGGTGAGTTGATGTTGATTCGACAACGATTGTTGGCTATATAAGGGTTTATCCCGGGTATTGTTGAGCCAAAATGTGATGCAATTATTCAATTTGTCAACACACCTTTACCATGCCGCTGTGCAAGACCTGGAGCCCGAGTGTGAATCTTTCAGAAATACAGTGGGAATCCGAGTCCGCCAAACGTATTGGCGAGATTGTGATCATTGGTCCTCCGGATTCCCAAAAACAGAGTTTTATCCAGACGTTAACACCCGATGTCCAGATCACCAACCAGGCCATGGTGTTTGGTCAGTTGGATATCGATACCAAATTGATGCTTTTTCTTTATGGGCTGGATGCTGAAGCCCCCTTTGCCTGGGATCTTATTGCCAATAAACTGTTGGGGTTTATCGTGCTTTACAACTGGTATGATAACGCTTCTCTTGACAAGGCCATGAATCTGGTTGATTTTTTATCTGACCGGTATTCAGCCCCATTGATCTTGGCCGCAGATGTCTATTCACGACCTTATCCCATCGTCGAGAACCGATTCCGACCTGCCATACACGTCACCTCTCTCTGTCAGTTTCTGTTTTGTAAAAGCAGTCAGAAAGAGAGTGTGAAAAAAGTGGTTGTTTCGCTGCTGGATATTTTGCTGGAACGTGAGGTTTGATGTGAGCCTGAATTCAGAGATCCTGACAACGACGGATCGGCTCGGGATCAGCCTCTATGTGCGGGTGTTGACTGGAATGTTAAAGGGAGAGGCGATTGGACATTGGGTTGAAGGACTTGATCCCGTACAGGCGTTAAAGCTGCAACGTTTCGTATATGAAAAGACTCTTGAATTCGGGATTCGTTCACGCGGCCAGACGTTTTCTCAGGAAGAGTTGCTTGGTCGTTTAAAATCCGCATCGATTCGCAAGAGCGACATAACCTATGATTTGATCTCTGGTCAATGGACGAAACTGGATGGCCGTGGCAATTCACCTGCCGTTATCAAAGCCCGCATCGGAGAGCAGCTCGACTTGCTTTCAAGAGTAGCCTACCAATTCATTACTGAATAATAGCCCCCGTATTTTTTTTCGAGACACTACTGATTTCAGGAATCGAATCGCAGAAGCTGTTCTGCCAGTCGCGCAGGGGAACTTTCCAGTCTATGGGAGGAGATTGATTGTCGTTCAATACTCGTGATCAAACCGGTTTGGCCCTAGCCCCAACACTGCAGGAGAGGTGATGTGTTGAAATGGTTTTGCAGTAAAATGGGGTCCATGCGACGAATTGTCCTGTTGTGGGGTTTGATCTGTGCATCCACCCTTTCGGGGCAGGAGCACGTTCTGACCGGTCCGCAGTACAAAGTGTACTTTTCCAACGTTGACACGACAGCCGCACGACAGTGTCAGACCCTTTTGGACACGGTTTTTCCGGAGATGCTCTATGACTTTCAGGTGGAATGGTCCGGAGACGTTCGGATTCTCATCGCACCGGATCGGGATGCATTCGTTCGGATATCCAAAGGTCAGCTTCCGGACTGGACTCATGCGTTTGCCGTACCCCGGGATCGATTGATTGTCCTAAAATCTCCCCGATGGGATCGATCCAGAGATCCCTTTAAAACCACTCTGGTTCATGAATTGATGCATCTGTTGCTTTTCGAGGCAGTTGGAAATCGATCTCTTCCAAGATGGCTGGATGAAGGACTCGCATTGTTTTATTCCCGGGATTCGCGATGGGAGACGTTCACCGCCCTGTCCAAAGCTGTGATGACCGGTTCTCTGATACCCTTGCAACAAATCGATGACGTCCTGAGCTATCGTCGTAGCAAGGCTGAATTGGCGTATCAACAAAGTTATTCAGCGGTCAAGTATCTGTTGACCACCTATGATATCGAAGCATTAAGAATTTTACTAAAGGGCATCCGCAAGGGGCAATCCTGGGATCAGAGTTTCGTTCTTGCCACCGGAAGCACTGTTGCCCAGTTTGAACGAGAGTGGCAACAGTATGCTGAAAAAACGCACAAATGGCTTTGGCTTTCTGAACTGGAGATTTATATTTGGATTTTTATACTGATCCTTGCCTTTCTTGCCGTTCCACTTGTCCGTTTGAGAAATCGTCGACGCGTAGCCGAGTGGGACACCTGGAGTGAGGTTGAATAAAATGATTGGCATTTTGTCCTTAAATGTTTATGTTTGGACTGTTTTATGAAAAAGAATCTGCAAAACAGACTGGAATTCTGGTTGGTCCGCGGTGCGATTGCCGTGGTCCGCAGGATGTCCTGGCAGAGTGCACAACGTATCGGATTTGCTCTGGGCATGTTTATTTACCGGTTTATTCCCATCCGAAGATCGGTTGCCCGGGACAATATCCGGAAGACGTTTCCGGATCTCTCTGCATCCCAAGTCAATGATATCGTTCGCCGGACCTATATTCAGTTCGCTCGTACGATGATCGAATTCATGCTTTTCCCTCATCTCGGTCGTGATGAGGTACTCGAGCATGTAACAATTACCTCTCCAGAGTGTATGCATGAGGCTTTTGCGACCGATCGGGGTACGGTGTGTGTGAGTGGTCATTTTGGCAATTGGGAGCTGATGGCCGCATCGATTCGGGCGCATGGATTTCCCATGTCGGCTATTGCCCGGCAACAACGCAATGGATTCATCGATCAGCTCATTGTGGACCATCGCAATGCTGTTGGCATTGAAACCATTCCGTTGGGGATGGCTTTGAGGAATGTACTGCGAGCTTTGAGAAAAAACAGATTTGTCGCCATTCTGACCGATCAGGATGCTCATGATGAAGGGGTTTTTGTTTCGTTTCTGGGGCGTCCGTCATCAACCGCGGTGGGACCGGCGGCGTTTGCGCTCAAGACGGGTTCTCCCATGCTGTTCGGTGCTGCTGTTCGGAATCCTTTAGGTGAGCATACAGTGCATCTGGAGTTCATCCCGATGGATGACCTGGATCCTCAGGATCCGGAATCTTTAAGCATTCTGACCCAACGGCATGCTCACGCGCTTGAACGCCATATTCGGCGTCATCCGGACCACTGGTTCTGGATGCACAAGCGCTGGAAAACGGTTCCTCGTTTCCCATCACCCGTGTCTGACGGTGAGTGATTTTTTTCTGATGTGAGCTGACCGGTGCTGTTAAGCCAATCAAAGGAATGCTTTTGGTTTTCAAATCGACTCCCAAACATATTCTCGTCATTCATACGGCCTTTATCGGAGATGTGGTTTTGGTGACCCCTCTGATCGTTGACTTGAAGCGCCTGTATCCGGACGCATCGATAGATGTGATGGTGACTCTGCGCGCCCGGCCGATACTGGACTGCGATCCTCATGTCGATGGGGTGATCGTGTTTGACAAGAGGGGAAAAGATGCCGGTTTGAGAGGTTTTATGCGGATGGCGTCCCGGGTCAGACGCGAGGGGTATGATTGGGTGGTCTCTCCTCATCGATCCCTGCGAAGCGCCTTGCTGGCCTGGTGGAGCCGGGCACCGATCCGTATCGGTTTCGATACCAGTGCGGGGCGTTTCCTGTTCAACAAGGTGGTTGCCTATCGATCGGATTTACATGAAATCGACCGGAATCGTTTATTGTTATCTACATGGGAGGAGGTAACCGATCCCGCGTCCCTATGTGTGCATGTATGTGAATCGGACCGACAACAGGTCGATTCTGTCCTGAAAACCACCAGCTTTCAGCACGGCTTGAAAACGGTGGCTTTGGCTCCGGGATCTGTATGGCAAACCAAGCGGTGGCCTTTGAACTATTTTCAAGCCCTTGTCGGACTCTTGGTAGACGATCCGCTCAACATCATTTTGCTGGGAGGAACCGAAGACCGGGAGTTGACCGATCAAATAGCCCATTTATGGCCTGAACGGGTGATCAATCTGGCCGGGGGGCTGTCGCTTCGGGAATCGGCAGAAGTAATACGGCGATCCACGACGCTGGTCACCAACGATAGTGCTCCCATGCATCTGGGAGCAGCAGTTAAAACCCCGGTGATCGCTTTGTTCGGTCCCACGGTCCCCTCGATCGGATTTGCTCCGCAAGGCGATCAGCATATTATTATAGAAAAACAACTGGATTGTCGTCCATGTAGCCGACACGGCGGTCCCCGGTGTCCTCTCAAACATCACAACTGTATGCGGGATCTTTCACCAAGGATGGTATACCAACATGTAAAAAAGGTGGTTGAACAAACATGACAAAAAAATTGACCATAGATCCGGGATCACCACAAGACGACCTTATTGGTCAGGCCGCCCGTGTATTACAGAATGGGGGAGTCATCGGTTATCCCACCGAGACGGTATATGGTATTGGCTGTAATGTGTTTGAAGACCGGGCTGTTAATCGTATTTATCAATTAAAGGAGCGGGATCGAAGCAAAGCGATGATATTGATCGCCGCCGATACCATTCAGATTGGTGATCTGGTGGATCATATTCCGGCATCCGCAGAGGCACTGGCAGAAAATTTCTGGCCAGGGCCTCTTACCATGGTCTTTCGGATATCCCCTCAACTGAAAGACTTTCCCTTCGTCAAATCGAGCACCATTGCCATTCGCATTCCTGACTGTCCCATTTGTATTGCTCTGCTTAAGACATGTGGTACACCTATTGTTTCCACCAGCGCCAACAAGAGCGGAGAATCCGAGTCGACCACAGCGGAAGAGGTGGTGGAGACGTTTGGCGATCAACTCGATTTGATCATCGATGGCGGGCCGACACCGTCTTCAAAGCCCTCCACCGTGATCGATGTGAGCCGGGACAAGGTGCGTATCCTCCGCGAGGGTGCGATCTCTCCACTGGAAATCAACACTGTACTGAAAGTGTTGTGATAACAAGTCACTAAAAGGTATATGATCCAGACGAACTGGATATGCACTTGGATTTGAATACGTGATCGCGGTCTGATCTTGCGATCCGGACCTGATGCAATGATGAAACCCCATGCCAAATACCCGAACTTTTGAAAGAATACTCGTCATTCGCACCGATCGTATCGGGGATGTGATTTTGTCCACGCCTGTGCTCACGGCTCTCAAACGTGCCTATCCCCGCGCCCGTGTGGATATGATGGTCCGCTGCTATACTCGTGAGGTTGTGGAGGATCATCCTCATGTTGATGAAGTTGTGATTGACCCGCAAGAAAACGGTTCCAAGTTTATTCAGCTGGTGTTGTATTTACATCGGCAGCACTATGATGCGGTCCTGGTCTTGCATCCCACATTTCGTCTGGCTTTGATGTGTTGGCTTGCCCGCATTCCTCTGCGAGTGGGAACTTTGTACCGGGCGTATTCATTTCTGTTCAACCGGCGTGTTCGACAGCACCGTCGTGGCAGTGGCAGGCATGAGGCGGATTTGAATCTGGAACTGGCCGGCACGGTCGGGGGGCATTGCGAGGATCTGGAATTGCGCCTGCAGGTGCCGGAGGACATCCAGGCAAGGGTGCGACAGAAGCTTCACGAGTCGGATATTGCGGGCCGATTTGTTGTGGTGCATCCGGGAAGTGGTGGCTCGGCACGCGACTGGCCCTGGACGGCTTTTGCCGATCTCTGCGACCGGATTCAATCCCGTATGGATGTCACGGTGGTCCTGACCGGCAGCAATTCCGAACGGGCACTGATCGATCGGATTGCGGGACGGTGTCATCATCGTCCGGTGCGTCTCGATGGTCAACTCTCTATCAAGGAGCTGTCAGCTGTGTTGAAACGAGCGTCGGTGGTGGTGGCCAACAGTACAGGCCCCCTTCATTTGGCCGTGGCGGTGAACACACCCGTGGTTGGACTCTACTGCACACTCCCGGCCTGTCATCCCGATCGCTGGGGACCATGGCACTACCCCGACTCGGTGCTTGTCCCGGAGACCGTCAGCTGTGAAGCTGATCCGGCGTGCATGGAATCGATCTCTGTGGATCGAGTGTTTGATAAAATCTGTGAGCAAATAGAGGAGTCGTGACATGTGGGAATCGCTTGCTCAAATGAATTCCTGGCTGGTTTATCTGCTGTTGTTCCTGTTTGCTTTTGTTGCGGCCTATCTGTTGTTGCTGATCACCGGGCAGACCCGAAAAAAGGGGGGGGTGACACCGAAAAAACGATCTCGGCTGGGATGTTTGTCCATGTTGATTCTGGTTCTGGTTGCCTTTACTCTATTGTCCTTTCTGGCCTATATCCGGGCGTACCATGCCTTTACCGAAAAAGAAGTTGTGGCCATGATTGAGTGTCGCCGGGCGCAACAAGAGGACTATGATTTTCAATTGTTGCTGGTCCAAATCGTGGATCAGGTGCCTCAACAAACCCGGACCTTGAGTTTTCGGGGGGATCAATGGTCGGTTGGAGGCGATATCCTGAAATGGAACAGCTCGCTGAATGTGCTTGGGCTTCACACTATGTATCGACTCACAAGAGTGGAAGGCCGATTTTCTGATATTTCGGAGCATCTTGCCCAGCCGGCGAGCAGTTATTCTTTGGTCGGGGAACAGAGTCGTATATGGATGCTTTTGTATGATTTTGGGGACTTGCTGCCCTTTGTTGAATCCGCGTATGGCAGCACGGTTTATACCCGTGCCCTCTATGGAGCAAAATATCTGGTTTATGTCACCACATCGGGGTACATGGTGGAACGGGTAGAGGGGGATACGGTAAAGCGTAGTGGTGAACTGGTTCGGGAATTGATGGATTTTTTTAGGAGGAATTAAAGACCCCATCCACCGCTAACGGTCAGGGTTGTTCCGGTGATGTATTCGCTGTTGTCATGCAGCAGGTAGAGAATCGCGTGCAAAAAATCGGCGGGGGTACCCGGGCGGCCGGCGGGAATCGTGCCTTCCATTCCGGGAGAATGCCCGGGTTCGCCTGTTTCAGGCTGCATCAGTCCCAGTGAAATGGCATTCACCGTGATCCCGTGTCGGGCTTCCGCGCGTGCCAGAGAGCGGGTCAGAATCAACACGCCTGTTTTGGCGATCGCATAGGGCACAATGTTGTCAAACGCGCGGATACGGTCGGCTGTGGCGACCGTCACGTTGATAATACGTCCGTACTGTTGCTGGCGCATCCGGGGCAATACCGCCTTGCAGACGTTAAAGACGGTGTTCAAGTTGCTGTCGATGATGGTACGCCATTCTATTTCCGAGGTGTCATCCAACGGTTTGGAGAGAAAATCACCCACATTGTTGATCAGGACATCCAGACGGTTCCAGCGGTCGAGGATCTGCCGAATCATCGATTGGACCTGGTCGGGATTTCGCACATCCGCCTGAACCGCCATGATGTGTTTTCCTTCCCGTTGCAATCTGTCCATCATTTTCTGAGCACGTTTTCGGCTATGAGGGTGCCGGTAATTGAGGACAACAGAATGACCTGCAGTGCACAGATCGCGGGTTAGACTGAATCCCAAACCGTCTGTGCTGCCCGTGACGAGAATGACCTTTTGAGAGAGATCCGTCATCCCAACAAAATCCGCATGGTTGTTCCCTTGCCGGGATGGGTCTCTTTGATCAGCAGCCGACCGTTGTGATAATCCTCGATGATACGTTTGGTAAAATTGAGGCCGAGTCCCCATCCGCGTTTTTTGGTGCTGTATCCTGCCTTAAAAATATCCCTGCGCATTTTAACATTAATGCCCACACCATTATCGGCGATATCGATAAAGAGTTTTTGTGTTTCAGAGAGATAGCCGGTCGAAATGGTGACCATACCGGTTTTTCCCTTGATGGCATCGAGAGCGTTTTTGATCAGGTTTTCAATGGCCCATTCCAAAAGATCGCGGTTCACCGCCACAGGCGGGATATCTCCAAACGTGTGTTGAATAGTGATGCCTTTGGCCGTTTGCGGCAATCGGCGCTTAAAATAGCGGATCAGATCGAGAAGAAGGGGATGGATATCCTGTATTTTTAAATCGGATTTAGAGCCGATTTGTGAAAACCGTTTTGCAATTTTTTCCAGTCGCTTGACATCGTTTTCCATGTCATCAGACATTTCAAGAATACGATCCGGCTCTTTTGGATACAGTCTGATCATTTCAATCCATCCCAGGAGGGATGATATAGGTGTTCCCAGTTGATGTGCCGTTTCTTTTGCCATCCCCACCCAGATGTAGCTTTGTTCACTTCGTTTGATGTTGTTATACCCCCAGAACGCCGCGAGAATAATCACACCCAGTCCTGAGAGGGTGATGTAGGGAAGATAAACGAGTTGGGTGATCAGCTTTGAATCTCCGTAATAGAGATAACTGATCACCTGATCGTTATATGTAATGGCAACCGGATCATTTTCCCGTTTCATGCGATTCATGATTTCACGGACTTTATCAAGCGTTCTATCTGAAAAATCATCCTGAGGCACATCCAGACCGATCCAGGACGTGGGATTATCACTGGCGTCTGCGAGAATCAACGGAAAATTGGTTTTTTGGATGACGTTTTCAAAAAACCAACCCAGCCCTTCTTCCGCCTCCACATCGGTGGCGATTTTTTGGATTGTCTGAGCATGCAGTTCAACGATATCGCGTGATTCTTCTCGCAGATCGTTGACCAATTTTTGGGTGTATAGAACGATGACCAGCACACTGAGGACCATGAGCAGGAAAAAGAGACCCTTCAGTGTGCCGGACAACATATAGATCGTTTTGCGTACAGATCGGTTCATAAATCCCGTCAGGCTGTTGTGTGTTGAGATTCGGTTTTATAATATTTGACCAAAAGCCCCACCAGTGTGACGAGCAATATGGTCAGCGTGATCACACTGATCCAGAACCCGGTTTGAAAGGCACTGGAATGGTATCGGAAGACGATTTCGTGAGAACCGGGCTCGAGAAAAACGGAGCGGAGGATATAGTTGGTTTTATAGGTTTTTGTCTCGACCCCGTCCACCGTCGCGGTCCATCCTGCTGGGTAAAAAATTTCACTCAGGACGAGAACAGAGGGTGTTTTGACCGTCGCGTCGATCCGGATTTCGTGAATATCGAAATGGGTTACCGT
>CAYPUH010000056.1:17395-17876 GCA_964413725.1 uncultured Cytophagia bacterium | reverse complement strand
CTACTTGCAACGGGACATCACCCTCTTTCGTTTCTCTTGGAATCTGTTTTTCGATGACTTGGCCATCGATGCGGAAAACATCCAGTACCCGACCAATCTCAGAGTCATCGGCGACATGAACCGAAAGAGGGATTCCGGATTGCTTGAGCACCACGCGGCGAGAGTGGTGAGCGATCATCGGTGCATTGGTTTCGAACGATGAGCTGCTCTGCGTCGGGGGTACAAAAGCCAAAACCATTATCGCGAATAAAAGTCCTGCAGGCTGTTTCATTCTAAAACACTCCTATGCCCCATATCATTTGTTCCGTACTCTCGACAGAATCACACCCTTTATCGTTCCAGGACTCGACACTCATGACAAAGCATGTAAGACATTAATTTTAAAAGCACAAACGTCTTCACCCCTCCCCATAGATTATGAGTATCCCATCGGAAATTCAATTCTATCATCACCGGAGCTTTGCTCAAAACACTTGCAAAT
>CAYPUH010000056.1:7931-17385 GCA_964413725.1 uncultured Cytophagia bacterium | reverse complement strand
ACAGGGTGGTGGACAGCGTCTTGTTTAGACGCTAATTGAGGAAAAGGGCCCGGCTCAGACGGGCCCCGGACAGGATTGTGCTAGAGGATTTCAGTCACTTTATATCGCAGCGTACCGGCAGGCACCTTGATTTCCACAATTTCGTCAATTGCTTTACCGACCAGTGCCTTGCCAACAGGAGAATCCACAGATACCGGTTCAACCTCTGCAGAGATAAACTCTGCTGATGCGACCAATTCACAAATCATCTCTTCATCTGTCTCCACATCGATTAGTTTCACTCTGCGCCCCACATGGACGCGATCAGAATCGACTAAATTCTCTTCCAGGACACGCGCCCGGGAGAGCATCTCCTCCAGCCGTGCAATTTTTCGCTCTACCAGTTCCTGCCGTTCTTTGGCGGCGTCATATTCTGCATTCTCCCGCAAATCACCATGTTCACGTGCACGGGCAATCGCGTCGATCACGTTGGGTCGCTCTTTATACTTTAGCGTGTGCAGATCTTCTGTAAGCTTCTTGTGTTGTTCACTAGAGACATAGACAGGCTTCATAAATAGACCTCTTTGGGTTTGACGATCAAGCAAGTTTTCTTGGCAACATCTGTCGACAAGAACGCCTCTCTGAAGTTATTATCGTGTTTCAAAGTCGTTTTATTCTCGTTGCATCAGATAAAAAAATGCAAACCGACTGTAAAATCGATTTGCATCATTACGACCATCTGTTGTGATCTTGTATTAAAACTAAGGAAATATTAAATTGGTGTCAAGCGCTTTTTAATGTCTTTTAATATGAACCGACACACCGTGAATGACACCTCATCCAGAGTTCTGTGTTCCGGACAGTCGGTCAATATTCATTACAGTTTTTATCCGACAATCCATTTCTGTTCCACAGGACCAACATTCACAATGTCTGAATCTGAAATCACAGTTTCACATCAAATCCAAAGGTACGGGTTCTCCACATTGCATGAACGATTAAAAATTCTATAGACTTTTCCGATTTTTCATGTATATTAGTAGCGACACTCGAGGCTTGAATGGGATTTTCAAGCTCCCCACATACGTATCGAACGTTTCCATCAAGACGACAACAGGTAGGAGATGAAACGCAAAGTCATCGTGATTACGACAGGTGGCACCATCGAGAAAACCTACGATGAAGAGAGTGGATTGCTCAGCAATCGGGGATCCCAGCTCTACGCGATGCTTAAACGATTACGTCTTCCCTACACCACGGTCCAGCATCACGACCTTCTCTGCAAAGATTCCCTCCATATGACAGACAGGGACCGTCAAATGATTCTATTGGCGGTGGAAAACGTTTTGTCCGAAAACGTTCCCATTCTGATCCTGCATGGGACTGATACCATGGAAGTCACGGCTCAATATCTTTATGATCGGTTGGATACGCCCAGGATCCCCATCGTTCTGACGGGTGCCATGAAACCCTTTGGATTTGAAGACACCGATGCCTTGCAAAACTTTACAGAAGCGCTCGTTGCCTCCAACCTGCTCTCCCCGGGGGTCTATATCAGCATGCACAGCAAAGTCCATCGTCTCCCTGGAGTTTGGAAAAACCGGGACCGACGAACATTTGAATCTGTAAACACGTCATCATAGAGGTCAGACTTGAAACGATTGTTTGTTTTAATACTTTGTCTTGTGTCATCTCTCTTTTCTCAATCTCCGATTGCCCGACACCCTGGAAAAGTCCTGGAAAACCAGAGTTTCAAAAGTGAATTACTCAACAAGACCATGCCATATTCCGTCTATCTTCCCCCGGACTATGACCATTCCCGCAGATATTACCCTGCCGTCTATTTACTGCATGGTCTTACAGGCTCCCATACCGACTGGATACAATTCGGAGAAATGGCCCACACCCTGGATTCCGGAATCGCAAGCGGACAAATGACACCAACAATTGTGGTCATGCCGGACGCAGGCAACAGTTGGTATATAAACCGTGCAGACGGTTCCATGCCATATCGCGACATGTTTCTACAAGAACTGATCCCCCATATAGACAAAACCTATCGTACCCGGTCACAAAAAAATGCTCGGGGTATCGCTGGTCTTTCCATGGGTGGATATGGAGCGCTCCATCTCGCGATGAATTTTCCCGAGTATTTTACAGTATGCGGAGCGCTCAGCGCCGCGCTTCATACCGACGATGAACTCATCCGCATGGACAAAGATCGTTACGACTTTCTCTATTCCGATATCTTTGGACAGATCTCCCGCCCTGAAAACCGTCTCAATAAAACCTGGCAACAATTCAATCCACTGATTCTCGCGGCGTCAGCAGCCAAAGATTCCCTGACAACCGTAAAATGGTATATCGACTGTGGAGATGATGATTTTCTTACAACAGGTAATTGTCAGCTTCATCTCATTCTTCGGAACCGGAATATTCCACACGAATACCGGGTTCACGACGGAGCACACTCGTGGTCGTATTGGAGACGATATCTAAAGGATGTTTTGATATTTATGACCAAACATTTTCACCATTGATCATGCCGAACAAATAAATTCTCTGGCATGGCGACTCGCGCCGCATCGAGTCTGCCGCCACAGCATTTTACAATCGGGAAAGGGTGCCCCGCCCCAGCATCGGCACCTGCGATTCACAATCAACAAGGAGGTATGCATGTCCGCGTTAGACAATTTGGATCCAAAAAAGTTATGGCACTATTTTGACGAGATTCGAAAAATCCCCCGTGCCTCGGGCGATGAGGACAAAATGGCCGAATATGTGGTCTCTGTCGCCAAAAATCTCGGTCTGGAATACGAGGTCGATTCTGTCAACAACATCGTTATCCGCAAATCAGCCACACCTGGGCATGAACAGTCACCCGGAGTGGTTCTGCAATGCCACATGGATATGGTCTGTGAAAAAAATAATGACAAGGAATTCAATTTTGATACCGATCCCATTCAGATAAAAGTGGAAGGAGAGTGGGTAACCGCCGACGGTACCACCCTGGGAGCTGATAATGGCATTGGCATCGCCGCAGCACTCTCTATACTCGAAGACGACACGATTACCCATGGACCGCTTGAAGCCTTGTTTACAGTCGATGAGGAACGTGGACTTGTGGGCGCCATGAATCTGGAGGACTCTCTGCTAAAGGGTCGCACCATGATCAACCTGGACAGCGAAGATGTGGGTGTCTTTTCAATCGGCTGTGCAGGTGGAGCGGATTCTCACATAAAACTGCCCCTGAAACGTCAATCCCCCAAAGGGGATACCCTGGTAACCATTCATCTCACCGGATTGAGAGGCGGGCACTCGGGTATCGACATCCACGAGGGTCGGGGCAACGCCGTAAAAATCATCAATCGGCTTCTCTATCAGGCCAACAAAGAGATCCCTCTCGAGTTGGTCTGCATTCAGGGAGGGGATAAACACAATGCCATCCCCCGCGAGGCCACTGCCCAGGCTGTCATCTCGAAACATAAACCGGAAGACCTGAAAAAATGGTTTGCCACAGCTATCAAGGATATTCAGGTTGAATTCAGCCCATTGGAAAAAGGTATCGAGGTTCATGTTAAACAGGAAAACGAGACGTTGCCCAAGGTCATGGACGCTCACTCCCAGCATCAACTCCTGTCATTGGTATTCGCTCTTCCTCATGGTCCATTGGCGATGAGTCGTGACATCGAGGGACTGGTTGAAACCTCGAACAATGTCGCCTCGATAAAATGCAATGACAAAGAAGCCAAACTCCATCTGAGCAGCAGAAGTTCGAACGGAACTGCGCTTCAGGCGACTCGTGACAAGCTGGCAGCGATCGCCAAAATGGCCGGCGGTTCGATCGAACAGCCGGAAGGATATCCGGGCTGGATGCCAAACCTGGAATCACCTGTTCTTAAAGTCTCACTCGAAACTTATAAAAAAGTGGCCGGAGAAGACGCAAAATATGAAGCCATCCATGCCGGTCTTGAATGTGGTTTGATCGGCGAAAAATATGAGGGTATGGATATGATCTCAGTTGGTCCCACGATCAAAAACCCCCATTCACCGGAGGAACGAGTCCACATTGGATCGGTCAAAACATTTTATGACCATGTTGTGAGAACCATCGAAAAGCTTGCCTAAAAAAAAAGGGATCCCGTCAACGGGATCCCTTTTTCATTTCTCCATACCACACACGAATGCCCTGTAACAAATCAAGACCATCTTCCGTATATTTAATAAACCAACCTGTAAGCAATATTGTCCTGTCGTTAAAATCACTGCACTGGATCAAGCGCAGAGGAGTGAATATCGATGTCAAGGTGGGGAAAGAAAAAGTGGATCTGGATCGTGGGAACTGTTCTGGTGGCTATTATCGTCGTGGTGCTTGTTATGAATGGCGATCAAACCGAGCAACAGGGACCGGCAACGGTAACGGTTTCAAAGACAACTATCGTGCAAAAGGCTCTCGCCATTGGCTCTATTGAACCGGTGGATGAGATCACCATCAAATCCAAAATATCCGGGGTGGTAGGTCGATTTTTCGCGGATATAGGCGACTATATTGAACAGGGAGAGGCACTCCTCGAAGTGCGTCCGGATCCCACCCCGCTGGAATTGGCCGAAGCCAAGCGTGATGTCGAAATGAAAACAATCGAGCTCGAAAATCTGGAACGCGAATTGAACCGTAAACAAGAGCTCAAGGAAAAGGGACTGATTTCAGATCAAGAGTATGAAAATCTGACAAGCACCTATCAGGAAGCCAAACTTCGGGTTCGAATTGCCTCGGAACGACTCGATTTGCTGGAAAAAGGCAAAGTGCGCATTGCCAACACCGACATCGAGACCGTTATCAAGGCGCCGATCAATGGTTTTATCCTGGAACGATCGGTCAATGTGGGGGATCCCGTGGTTCCTCTTACCTCCTATCAGGCCGGCACCGATTTGATGCAGATAGCGGATATGAACAAACTTGTTTTTAAAGGTACCGTCGACGAAATCGATGTGGGCAAGATTTCAGAAGGGTTGCATTGCGACCTGCAGATAGGAGCCCTACCATCCGCCAATGTCGAGGGAAAGCTTGCTCTCATCTCCCTCAAAGCCCGTAAAGAAGAAAATACGACTGTTTTTCCTGTGGAAATACAGCTAACAAAGACGCATGGGTCTACCTTGCGCGCAGGCTTTTCTGCAAACGCCGACATCATCATTGCCAAAAAACAGGGTGTCCTGGCCATCCCAGAACGCGTCGTTTCCTTTAGGAACGACTCTGCTTTCGTCCGGATGCCCACCTCGGAAAGTGAAGAGCCGATCGAAAAACACATCAAGGTCGGTCTGAGCGACGCCATTCAGATCGAGGTAACTGAAGGACTTGAAGAGGGCGATGAGGTTCTTGAACCCAACGTAAAAGAAATTATCTGATCAAACCCTCGGTAGAAGGTGCGCTTTTCATGAAACAATATACCGATACCATCCGGGAAATAGTCTCCTATCTGCGCCAATACAAGGGCAGAACCCTGATGACCATGTTTGGCATCATCTGGGGAACGATTTCTCTGGTTGTGTTGCTTGCTTTTGGACTCGGCCTCCGGGAGGCGATGAGCAAAAATATGCATGGCATGGGTGAGGGTATCGTCATCGTCTTCAATGGCCGGACTGGAATGTCCTTCGAGGGATTCAATAGAGGCCGTCCTATTCGCCTGACAGGCGAGGACGCTGATCTGTTGAAACGAGAACTCCCCAACATTGATACTATCACCGGAGAGTATTCCAGATGGAACACGTCAATCCGCGTGAAGGACAAGACGGACCACATTCGATTGGCCGGTATCAATGTCGATTTTGGCGATATGAGATATATGCGGCCGCAACCCGGTGGTCGGTGGCTCAACCCCCTAGACATAGAACATCGTCGAAGAGTGATCTTTTTGGGTAACGATTTAAAGGATTTTTTGTTCGGAAAGGATACACCCGCGATCGGCAAACGAGTCTATGTCGCAGGGTCGCCCTTTTTGGTTGTGGGTGTTTTAATGAATAAAGTCCAAAACTCCTCATACGGATCTCGGGACAAAGATTCAGCGTTTATTCCTGCTCCCACATTTCAGGGGATGTTTGCCCATCGCCATGTCAATAACATTGTGTACAAAATGAAAAACCCCTCCCTGGCAGAAAACACCCGCAATCAGGTTTACGAGGTTCTGGGTAATAAATACAAATTCGATCCGGAGGACAAACAGGCTCTTCATATTTGGGACACTTCGGAGATGGACCAATTCATCTCTTACTTTTCTCTCGGATTTAATCTGTTTATGGGATTGATCGGTGTTATGACGTTGACCGTTGGTGGAATCGGTCTGGCCAATATCATGTATGTCGTGGTTCAGGAACGAACCCACGAAATTGGTATTCGTCGCGCCATCGGCGCCCATCGACATCACATCATGTCCCAGTTTGTCCTTGAATCTCTGATCATCATCTCTGTGGCGACGATTATCGGCTTTTTCCTCTCTTATCTTTTGATACAATTGCTCTCCATGCTCCCCTATCAGGATATTGTGGGTACACCGGAGATGTCGTGGAAGATTGCCATCTTGTCGATTCTGATACTAGGTCTCGTGGGTCTGACCGCGGGCTTTTTCCCTGCCCGCAAAGCAGCAACCATGAACGTTGTAGATTCTTTAAGATAGTAAGCGTTGTCGAAAGGCTGGGTAATGTATTTTCTTTTGATGCTGGTGCAGGAATTCTATCATGACCTGAAACGACAAAAAACCCGCGCGTTTTTAACCATACTGGCCATCACTTGGGGTACGCTGACCGTCATTTTATTGATGTCCTTTGGATCCGGACTTGAATTCCGCATGCGCGAGGGATTGCTGAACGCTGCCAACCGGGTTATGCTGATTTATGGAGATGTGACCGGGAAAAAGTATCAGGGACTACCCGTGGGACGACGCATCCGATTGACAATGGCGGACATTGAATTGCTGAAAAAAAGCATTCCACTCATTGGTGCCCTCAGCCCTCAGCTGGGGAAACATGACACCCAGCTGCGCAACGGGGAACACACCGCCTTGACCTATATGGAGGGGGTGTACCCCAGCTTTGAAACCATGCGTCGGATGTATCCTGCCGTCGGAGGGCGGTTTATCAATCAGCTCGATATTCAGGAGAAACGGCGGGTTGTTTTTTTGGGCAGTGAAATCGCAACCGAACTCTTTGGCAGTAAAGACAAAGGGATTGGCGAAAGAATCATGCTGGATGGTATTCCCTTCCGGGTCATTGGTATTCTCCCGCCAAAATTTCAAACATCCATGAATAACGGACCCGATGACCGTCGCGCCGTTATCCCGTTTTCCACCTTTCAGAGTATCTATGGCAACCGCTACCTGCGGGCCATCTATATCAAGCCCATCAATGACCGTGTGACCGGCTTGCTCAAATCCGAACTCTATCGGGTGTTGGGTAATAAACATCGCTTTGATCCCTCTGATGAAAGGGCCCTGAGGGTCTGGGACTATGATGAATTTATCAAACAACAATCGAAAGTGTTTCTCGGCATTAAAATTTTCCTAGGCGTATTGGGGGCCATGACGTTAATCGTCGCAGGCGTGGGCGTGGCCAATATCATGTATGTCGTGGTCAAGGAACGGACCCGAGAATTTGGAATCAAACGTGCCATCGGCGCCAAACGGCATCACATTATGCTGCAGATCGTGTTCGAATCGCTGACTATTGCAGCCGTAGGTGGTTTCTTGGGTATGTTGGCCGCCCATAGCCTCATCAGTCTGGTGTGGATGATCCCGGCCGAAGAAGGAGCTATGGAATTTCTCGGAAGACCCATGATGGATCCCATGGTGGTCTGGAGCTCGGTGGCGGTGTTGGCGTTGATCGGTTTTTTCGCCGGCCTCTTTCCCGCCCGAAAAGCCGCACAAGTAGATCCCGTTGAAGCCCTCCGATATGAATAGGACTAGGACTCTGCTGGTCGCCAAAAAACGACCAGCAGATGTCGACACCCTGCCTCGATTTTTCTTTCCCGAAAGAACTTTTGCGCCTTTTTACCGTTCAATGTATACTTTTCGATGCATCTTCGCTGACCCGAAAACGGTTTCCGGACTCCTCTTTCAGGGATGATCTCTGAAATAACATACCATCCCCGGATCGGATAAAAACAGTTGAAGGAATTAAAAAAAAACCGTACGTTTCCCTGATCCACTCACATCCCGGATTCCGTGTAAACAGAATCCAAAATCGTGTTTTGACGTTCCATTTTTTTCTCCACCAAACAATCTCACCGATGAGGTGATGATATCATATTGAACTTTTTAGGGGTTCACTGCTTCATACCGAATCCGGGCAGGTATGGTGCCTTGAAACAAAACGTGGGGTAAGCTCGAGTATAGTCTGAAACATCCCCCCGCTCATAACCACCCGTTCACAACCGCAATCAAACGGCTGGATTGTTTGAGCCGTTCCACACTATTGAGCAAAGAGGTGAAAACGTGGTTCGATTTTTTTTCTTTATCCTGATATTTGCGATGACAATCAATGGATATGCCCATACGGAACAAGACCAAAGGGTGGCACAGAGATCGGACAAAATCCATCAGGCAACAGCTCGGATGGTTCCCCATGAAGTCATCTTGAAATTTTCCGCTCCGACTCTATCCAAATCCACGGCAATCGCTTCAATTCCTCGAATCGAGAGCAGGTTAAAAAACGAAACCATTACGTCAATGGAACGGGTGTTTGGCACCTACCGCTTCAAACACCCCATCCCCGGCATATACTCCATATATACCCTTCGATACTCCGGGGATAGCCGTCCGGACGTGATCGCTCAAAAACTGGCATCTATACCCGATGTCGAGTTTGCATCTCCACGTTATATCCATCGCCTGGCAGCAACACCCAACGATTCGCTATTCAACCAACAGGGATATCTGCAGACCATCGGTATTCCGGAGGCATGGGATGTGCAAAAGGGGCAGGATGGATCCCGGGTTGTTGCTGTGGTGGATGGTGGAACACAGTGGAATCATCCGGATCTGGCTGATAACATCTGGGAAAACACACAAGAAGTGCCCGACAATAATATCGATGACGATGGAAACGGATTTATAGATGATATTGTGGGATGGAATTTTGCCAACAGCACTCCTGATCCATCTCCGTTACCTGAACAAGCCCAAAACGGAAAGCATGGAACTCACGTGGCTGGCTTGGTGAGCGCAGTGACCGACAACAGAACAGGTATCAGCGGAACCAGCTGGAATACTCAAATCATGCCAATCAATGCCGCCAGTCCAACTTCCGATAACAGCATCATGTTCGGATTTGAAGGAATTCTCTATGCAGCTGACAATGGAGCCGATATTATCAACTGCAGCTGGGGGAGCCTTTCATCCCGATCGGATTATGAACAGTATGTAATCGATCAGGTTCACGCCATGGGTGCCGTGGTCGTTGCCGCAGCGGGCAATGACAATTCTGTCGA